>JBLNDH010000569.1:0-8764 GCA_050261455.1 Bacillota bacterium | reverse complement strand
GGCGGCGGAGCTGGAGCGATGCCGCCAAACAGTGCATCCAGGTGTACGAGATGGCGGTTGGAGCAATGGAAGGACAACCCAAAGCAGTCTAAGCATTCAAGGCGGGATTACAGCTTCGATCGGATCATGGGAGCAAGCAAAGGGCGACGCATGCGTCGCCCTTTCTCTTTTGCCCGGTTCCCACCCAACCGGCATGTGCGCCAAAGTACATGCCTTGGCGGCAGTTCTATAATCACACATGGAACGTAGGTATCCATGGAAATGAGGACATGCGATGAGTGGTCACTCCGTTCTGGTCATCAGTGGCACCAACCGACCCCAAGCCAATGCGATGAAGATCGCCCGTCTGGTGGAAGGCCATTATCGGCAGCTGGGCGTACCGGTTGAACTGTTCAGCTTGAGTGAGTTGCCCGCGGAAACCTTTGATCCCCGTTCGTATGCGGAGAAGCCCGCGTCGTTCAAGGCTATTCAGCAGCGCGTGCTGGAGGCAGGTGGGCTGCACCTGGTGACGCCGGAATACAACGGGTCGTTTCCGGGCATCCTGAAGTATTTCATCGACATGCTGAAATTCCCGGAAAGCTTCGACCGCAAGCCCGTCGCCTTTATCGGCGAGGCAGCGGGGAATTGGGGAGCATTGCGTGCCGTGGAACAGTTGCAGATGGTCTTCGGATACCGTAATGCACATATCTATCCGGAACGGGTCTTCATTCCCAATGTAACTGAGAAGTTGGACAGCGACGGCCAGTTGCTGGATGCCAGCTTGGCTGAACGCTTGGCCAAGCAAGCCAAAGGCTTCGCCGAGTATTGCCGGTGCCTGATCGCACGCTGAGTGTCAATTGGCGGAAAACGGATCAGCTCGCCTGGCAGGGTCGCCCCGCCAAATCACCCCCGGGCTTTTTCGTGGGGGAGTATGGGTGTAGACTGGCAGACCGTTGAGTTGGGAGGTTTGGCTGTGTCACAACAGGTGTTGGCCGTCGTCAGCGTGCTCGGTAAGGACCAGAAAGGCGTGGTCGCGCAGTTTGCCACGTACATGGCCGAGCGCGGCATCAACATTGAGGATATCGAGCAGCGCGTCGTGCGCGGCTTCTTCGTGATGGACATGCTCGTCGATCTGAAGGATTTGACGTGCGACCTGTCTGAACTGATTACCGGGCTGCTGGACCTGGGGCGACGGATCGACATGGAGGTACGGGTTCACCTGCATAGCGAGCGAAAGCCCAAGAGAATGGCATTGCTCGTCAGCAAGGAGCCGCACTGCGCCAAGCAGATCCTGCAGGATACGCGGACGGGCAAGCTCCGGGCGAACATCGTGGGGATCTTTTCCAATCATCCAGATCTGGAGCCCTTGGCCAAGGAAGCCGGGTTGCCGTTTGCCTGGCACCCGACCACCGATCCCGAAAAGCACTTCGACTGGCTGTTGAAGACGCTGCAGGAGCAGGCCGCGGACTTGGTCGTGCTGGCTCGATACATGCGGGTCCTGCCGGCGCGGATCATCGAAGCCTATCGCTACAAGATCATCAATATCCATCCCTCGCTGCTGCCTTTCTTCCCGGGCGCGGCACCGTACAAGCAGGCCTATGAGAACGGCGTGCGAGTCCATGGATGCACAGCGCATTTCGTGACCGAACAGCTGGATCAGGGACCGGTGATCCTTCAGGACGTCTTCCATATCAATGTGGGCGTGGACTCGCTTGATGATGTGAAGCGCAAAGGGCTCGACTTAGAAGCCCAGGTCCTGTCCAATGCGGTCAAACTGTTCCTCGATGAGGAATTGGTGGTGGTGGACGGGAAAGTCATCTTCAAGCCCGGCATCAGCCGGTTCCTAAACTCCCACAACGGGCATCGGACAGCGTAAAGACAAACGAGAAACGCCAAATGATGAACGATGAATCGCGAAGTCCAAGCCCCCTGTTCATCGTTCATCATTCCGCATTCATCGTTTGTACCCTCTGAGTAAATGATGGAAGCACAACGGGCATTCTTCTGGGTACCGCGGGAGTATCAGGCGATCTTGCGCGAGCTGAAGCTGACCGACAGCGAGCGGATTTTCGCCGACGAGCGCATTGTGCCTTGGCGATCGATTCCCGAACGGGAGAATTGCACGCTCGATGCAACGCTGGCCGATGGGCGGGCCATTCGCCTGCATGTCAAACGCTATCGACCCGCATGGGCACCCAAGCCCCCTGGCGAAGAAGAGGCCGATGGCATTCTGGCCATGGAATTGGCGAAGATCCCTACGGCACCGCTGGTAGCATGGGGGAAAATGGCGGATGGCCGCAGCTTTCTCATCACCGAAGACCTGACGGGCTATCGGCCCGCAGATAAAGTCATCCAATCGGGCGTGCCCTTCGAGCAGTTGCTCGCCCCGACGGCGGATCTCGCAGCCAAGCTTCACTCCGCCGGCCTGCATCACCGCGATTTGTACCTGTGCCATTTCCTCGTAAAGCTCGCCGATGAGACAACCGACCTGAAGCTGATTGACGCGGCCCGCGTACGTCGCCTGCCCGGCTGGTTCTTCCGCAATCGTTGGATCGTGAAGGATCTGGCCCAATTCTGGTACAGCGCCGAGCAACTGGCAACCTCTGCCGAACAGCTTGAACGCTGGCTGCGGCGCTACGCCGAGCAACGGAAGCTCACCACCTTCGATCGGCTGCGCCGGGCGGTGCAACGCAAGGCGGCGTGGATCGCTCGGCATGATGCCAAGCTCAAAGCCAAACAGCCCACCCGAAACGTGTCGCTCCCCGGAACGTGAGGCCTCGTGAGAATTGCCCTGGTCATCTTCCATGCCGATCCTGCGCGAGGCGGAGCCGAACGCTATACGCTCGACCTGGCCAACTCGCTGCGCGACCGCGGGCATACGATAGCGATGCTGGCGACGTCCTTCGGCGATCTGCCGCCGGGCATCGAGCGGGTCCAACTCCACTGCCATGGCTGGAGTCGATTGCGGCAAAACGAAAGCTTCCGCGATTCACTTGATGCGCACCAGGCCCAAAGGCAAAACGACAATGTTCAAGCCAAGCTGCCCGTGCGAACGTGCGACGTGTACCACCCCCATGCCGGAATCGCCGCCGAGGCGGTTTGCACCGGCCACGAGAAACACCGCAATCCGATCGCACGAACCCTCGCCAAGGCAGCCAATCAAGCCAATCGCAAGCGGCAGCGTTTTGCGGCCATAGAGCGAGAACTGCTTTGCGGGGCGCGGCCGCCCGTTGTCCTTTGCCTCTCCGACTACATTAAGCGGGCAGTTCAACAACATTATCCAATCAACGATGATTGCCTGGTCTGTTTGCTCAACGGGGTGGATCTGCAACGATTCGATCCGATAGTCAATTCCGTTGCGCGCGAAGCGACCCGAAATCGATTGGGCCTGGAGCCGGATTGCGTGATGGCCCTGATGATCGCACAGGACTTTGCGCGAAAAGGACTGCGGCAGGCCATCGAGGCCCTGGCCCAAGTGCGCGATTCTCGGCTGGTGCTGACGGTCGTCGGACGGGACACGGTGCCCCCCTACCGTCGGCTGGCGGAGAGGGTGGGCGTCGCCGATCGAGTCTTTTTTGCCGGGACAACATGCAATCCCGTCGCGTTCTACCAGGCGGCCGACTTCTTCATCCTGCCAACACGCCACGATCCGTGCAGTTTGGTAGTGCTGGAATCCCTGGCCATGGGCCTGCCCGTCATTAGCACCCGTCAGAACGGCGCCTGCGAAGCCATGGCCAATGGCCAGGAGGGATTCATCCTGGAAGACCCCGACGATGTGACAAGACTCGCTGAAATGATGGGGACACTGCTCATTGCTGCCGAGCGAGAACGGATGCGCCAGGCCTGCCTCACGCTCCGCCCCACGCTTTCGCAGGAGGACCACGTACGAAAGCTGCTGGAGGTGTACGAGCAAGTCCAACAGAAAACATTAACCAGGCAGAGTCAGCATTAGCAGGGGAAAGAATCCCAAGCCGGACCGGAGCGTAGCGCAGGTCCGGATCATCTTCGCTGTCGAGAAAGATCCGGACTTGCGCTGCGCTCCAGTCCGGCTTGGGGGAATGAGTATGGCACCCGATGCTCCTGAAACGCATGCCATACCCCACTACAGAAACACCGGTTGTGCAGAACGCCGGGTACGCGATATAAGGGCGGCCGAGGGTGGCTGCTGCGGAGGGCGGCCTTTGAAAGCGGGGACCTCATCCATCCGATCCCGATATGGACTTCGTTTCACGACAGTACGGCCTGCGACGCGTCGCCGGGAAGATCCGCCGACGCGTGAAGCAACTGGCCGGCCGACCCGACAATTCGCCTTGGATTCTCGATCCCCCACCGCCAAGACGCACCGCCCACGTCGATTTCGTCGTGGCATTGGACTACCTGAGCCCCAATTCGCGGTTGATGCACCTGTTCCATGAGGCCATGGGCGCACGCGGATTGAGCGTGCTGCTGGTCAACTCGACCAATGTTCATCCCATTATGGAGCAGATCGAGTGCGGCTGGCTCAAGCCGCATGTGCTGGTCGATTTGTGCTCATCCACCGGCAATCCCTTTGAAAGGCTGCTGCACGCGGCTGCACGCCATGGCGTGTATACGATGAGCAGACCCGAAGATCTGAAGTGGACCCTCAAAGCCCAGGGACACCCAGCATTGGAGCAAGCAGGCCTGCCTTTGCCGCCAACGGTCATCCTTCATGCCCATGAGAAAGACCGTGAACTGACCTCCGAGGAACGCCAGCGTATTAGCGATCACTGCGTCATCAAGCCCTCTCTGAGCGGTGCCAATCGCGGCGTGGTCGTGGACGTGCCGCCCACCGCCGAAGCCATCACCCAGGCACGCAATTTCAACCGTCAGACGGATTGGCTGATCCAAAGACTGATCCGCTGGACAAAATGCGGCAGCCGGCCCGGGTATCTGCGCGGCTACAACGTCTGCGGCCACCGCACGCTGCTCTGGTGGTGCCGAAATGGCGGAATCGACACCTACCATGCCCTGACCTGGAAGGATCTGGCCCACTACGACTTGATGCCGGCGGTCAACTTGCTGGACCGCGTGGCGGAAGTGACCGCGATGGACTTCTTCTCCGTTGAGATCGCAATCCTGCGTGAATCCGGGCCAGACCGGTTCTGCCTCATCGATTACGTCAACGACCAATGCGACCTGGACCCGCAAGCCCACCCCGACTTCAGCCCGCCCGAGCCCTTCACCCGCTGGGCCTGCGAGCGCCTGGCGGATTTCGTGTATCGGAAAAAGCACGGTCTTCCTGCCGAGGAGCATCGGGGCCTGTTCCTGGTCGAATGAGCCAGACGCGACAACACCAACTCGCTCCTCAAACCTCGCACTCCCCGAACGCCCACGGACGCCGCGCCCAGAAATCCGCCCACTCGGATCGCGCATTCAAAGCCCATCCCGCTTGAACGCCGCAAGATCCAAGTCCGTGGGTTTTCCTCGCACGAAAGCAGCTTCCTCACCGCCCTCTCTATTCCTCTCGCACGATGCGAAACCCAATATGTGGCCCATCGCGAAGCCACCATTGGCTCTTGGGACTCTCCGGATGAGTAGCCTGCCACCGCGGATTAAATGGCCAGCGTACGCGAGAATGAACCTTGCTCGCCTTATCATTGAAGGAGCCGCCTTTGGCGACAAGTGTGCCATCCACGCCCACCGTCCACTCGGCGACATTGCCCAGCATGTCATACAAACCCCAGGCATTAGGCTGTTTCGAGGCAACCGCGTGGGCAACCGGATCGCCCTGCTCGTCGCCCGAGGTCTCGCGAAACCAAGCCCCTTTCGCCAATTCGTTCTCGTCCTCAAACGGCTCGTCGTTACGACCCGCCCGGCAGGCATATTCCCACTCCGCTTCCGTCGGCAGACGGTAGATCTTCCCGGTCTTCTCCGAAAGCCACTTGCAGAACAATTGTGCAGCATTGGAGTGAATGCCGATGGCGGCATACCCCTCGTGCCCGAAGCCGCGATCGGCGATGCCGTAAGGCCGGCTGGGCCGCGTCTCGATCTCCACCCGCTTCTCCTCCGGCATATCTAACTGCAGCGACCAGATGTCGTACACGTCCCACGTCAATTCCGTCTGGGCCATCCAAATCGATTTGATCGGCACCGTCTGCTTCCGGCCCTCTTGAACCAGTTCCACCACTCCCGCCGGAAGCTTGACCATTTTGAAGGCAACCACCGTCCCAGGAATCGTCTCGGTTGCTGTCGGCAGCGTCGTTGGCCCCGCACTGGCGGTATTGGGCAGGATCAGCATCAACAACGCAATAACGAGTCGCAATCGCATGGGGATTCACCCGACCAGTCCCAGTCGGCCTCCATAAGGGCTACCGGGCAGAGGGTCGGGTGTTGTCGGGCCAAGGAGTTCCCGGCTTGGGAGGTTCACTGATACGCACTGGCCGGTACGAAATAGATCTCCCGGCTCTCGGCGGTGATGAGGATCCCATCATCCGTAAACGTGCACCCCTCAAATTGCAGCCGCTCCAGTGGAATGCGAACCGCCTCCACATTGGCCACATTGGCCAGGTTCCCATTCACCCTGTAAACGTGCAGGGCTCCCCAGCTCAGGACCGCCAGGTACTTTCCATCGCGCGTGAGGCTCGCCGCCGTCACCGGCGTGTAGATCGGCAAGTCGAGGAACTTCTCCAGGACGGCGGGCTTGGTCTGCTCCGCCAGCGAAAACCGGTACATCGTCGCGTGGCGATTATGATGCACCTTCGAGATGATGTAGCCATATCCTTGATGAAGCACCAGGCTCTCGGCATCGAACGGCTGCTCGGGATACGTCAGCTGCCAGATTTGAATCTCCCGTTGCCGCGGCAAATGGTGCTTGCGTTCCTTCCCTTTCGGATCGGGCTCAATGATACGAATGACTCGAATCTGCTTCCGCGTAAACTCGTTGTTGCCCACGTCGGCGATGTACAGATGTCCCTCATCGTCGGTGGTGATGTCTTCCCAATCGCTGTCCACGTCTTCGATCGGCAACCGGAACTCAGCAATCGATTTCCCCTCGCGGGTCATGGCATAGATCATCGGCGAATGGCCGTGGTCGTTGTGCGTCCAGAAGACGCCGGGATACTGCCGGCTCATGACCACGCCGGAACCTTCCTTGACGCGATCATCCTTGACCTTGCCAACGCGCACGGCGGCAACGTCTCGCACGTCCTTCTGCACGACATCCGTGCCCGATCCGCACGAGACAAGCATCAAGAGGGTGAGGATCAACACAAACTGCTGTGAGCCAACAGCCTTCATCGCATACACTCCATCAGCGATATCGACCAGAATAGCTGGTTTACTGATCAACCGCCAGCATTTTCCGGGTGCAGAACCTTTCGAGACTTGGATCGAAAAAACGTACCGGCCTCCTCTCTTGTCCGGACGGCGTTCCCGGCGAAAATGGCGACATGCCCAACCTTGCTGAACCCATCGATCTATCCCCGGCCCAATGGATCTGGTTCCCCTCCCAGCGAACGCTGGCCAACAGCATGGTGCTGTTCCGGCGCGAGGTGAACGTCGCCTCCCCGGTCAAACGCGCCACCGGCCACATCACCGCCGACAGCCGTTACCGACTCACCCTCAATGGCCAGCGCGTGCAATGGGGCCCGCCCCCCTGTGATCCCCGTTGGATGGACGCCGATCCGGTTGACCTGACCACTCTCCTCAAAACCGGCCCCAACGTGATCGGGGCCCAGGTCCTGTACTACGGCTCCGGCGACGGCACCTGGGCCACCGGCAAGCCAGGATTCCTCTTCCGCCTGGATCTCGAATACGCCAATGGACGCACCGAGCGGATCGTTTCCGATCCAGGCTGGCAGTGCTGCCTGGATCGCGCCTACCGCCCAGGCCAATACCGCCGCTGGTATCTGCGTGCCTTTCAGGAAGAATTCGATGCCCGCAGGCATCCGCACGGATGGGACACCCCCGGCTTCACCGCCAGCGCCGAATGGCTCCCCGCCATGGCCATCCCGGGCTCGCCCAGCAAGCCAACCCTCTGCCTCGGCTATTCCGAATACTCCTCCGATTCCCACGCAAGCAACCCCGCCAATACGACGCTGCTCAAACGCCAGATTCCCCTGCTGCGCGAAACGCTGGTTCCCGCCAAGCAACTGCAGGAATCCGGCCGCGTCGAATGGCTGCGCGATCCCCTGGATTGGTTTGAATTCCGTACGCCCAATGCCTTCCGCATCATCCGCCAGCCCGTCGCCGAGCCTGGCCCCGGCCCACGCTGGCCCATCCGCGTTGAACCCCAATCCTCTCAAGGTATCTACCTCACCTTCGAATTCCCCGAGCAAATCGTGGGCTGGCCCTACTTCACCATCGATACCCCGGAGGGAACCATCGTCGAGGTGATGACGCAGGAAGCGCACGACCCCGCCCAGACGGCCTGGCTCGATTCACAACATTACAGCTGGGCGCGATTCATCTGCCGCAAACGGCTCAATCGATTCGAGCACTTCGACTTCGAATCGCTCCGCTGGCTGCAGTTGCACATCCGCAACACCAATGGCTCCGTCGTTGTCAGCGAGGTTGGCGTACGCCGCCGCATCTATGACTGGCCGCATCCCGCCGCTATCAAGGTCTCCGAACCCAAGCTGCAACGGCTCTTTGATGCCTCAGTCAACACCCTGCACAACTGCGCCCAGGAGACCTGCGTCGATGGCATGGGCCGGGAACGACAACAGTACAGCGGTGACGGCAGTCACCAGTTGCACGCCATCTGGCGCACTTTCGGCGAGACCCGCCTCCCCGCACGCTTCCTACGCACCTTCAGCCAGGGTTC
>JBLNDH010000568.1:0-3330 GCA_050261455.1 Bacillota bacterium | reverse complement strand
GCCGCACGCCGCACTGCTGGGCATGCTCTGCCAGCACATGCAGGTTCTCCGCCGTTCGCGTCAGCTCCTCGGCAGGGGGGTGGCGTTTCCGAACCCGCCCCGGATGTCCGTAGATCGCGCCGGTATAGGCGACTGCTCCCACCTGCCCGCTCGCCTCGATCCAATGCCGGTGCCATTCCATCCCCCGGCGGCGATTGGCGGGATCATCGTCCGAAATATCGCATTCCATTGGCCAGACCGCTCCCGGACTCAGGATCAGTTCCAGACCCAGCGATTCCGCCCGTTGCCGGGTCCGAGGGAGATCGATCGCCACGTCGTCCCCAACGGCGATTTCCAGACATTCCAGGCCCAGCTCCCTGGCCCGGTCCAGCAAATCCAGCGAGTTATCCGACCAATGATCGATCCACAGAAATATGTGAGCCCCGAACTTCATGCCCAAGATATTAATCTCCTGAGCACGTCCGAACGATAGGAAGAATAAGCCGTAATGGAACAAGGGGCGGCGCTTGCATTGGCCTTGCTCGGTGGCCAATCGGTGCTCCTCCGCCAATAATCCTTTGGGTAGCCATCATGATCAGTCTGACCCCCGACGAATGCCGTGTACTAGGCGTGTTGATCGAGAAGGAACTGACCACGCCGGACCAGTATCCGCTGACCTTGAATGCGGTCGTGAACGGCGCTAGCCAGAAAAACAACCGCTATCCGGTCATCGAGTACGACGAAGATGCGATCTTCGATGCCTTAAGCGACCTGCGGCAGAAGGGGCTGGTCGTTCGGGTGGACCTGGCTGGCAGCCGGGCACCCAAGTACCGTCATGAAACCCAGCAGAAGCTCCAGATCAGCCGCTACGAATTGGTGATCCTGGCGGAACTGCTCCTGCGTGGCCCCCAGACGATCGGCGAACTGCGTGGCCGGGCGTCGCGTATGCATCACCTCGATTCTATGGAAATCGTCAAGGAGATGCTGACGAACCTGATGCGCAAGGCCGAGCCCCTCGTCCAGGAACTGCCCCCCGCGCCCGGCAGCCGGGCTGAGCGTTATGCCCAGCTCCTCTGCCCCGATGCCCATCCGTTGGATGCCATGCCCGCACCGGCCGAGTCCGCTGCGGGCTCCTCCACCACCCGTTCCCTGACCGACCGGGTGGACCAACTGGAATCCCGGATCGAGCAGTTGGAATCCGAAGTGGCCGGTCTACGCGAGGCTCTTCGCAAGCTCGCCACCGCGCTCGGCGAGTCCGATCCCTTCCCCGAACCGGAAAACGCCCAACAGGCGTAAAGTCACTTGTTGCCCGTGTTGGCATGCCCCATGCCCTGAGCAACTAACAACTAACAACTAACGATATGCCGTCACTCCCACCTGCCGGCACATCTCCAGCACAGGGCACTTTGAGCATCGCGGCAACGTCCCCGTGCAGATGTGCTTCCCAAACGGCACCAGCAGCCGATTAATCTCCACCCAATACGTTCGCGGCAGCTTCTTCTCCAGTTCCGCCATGGTCTTCTCCGGCGTGGGGGCGGACACGTACCCCCAGCGGTTCACCACGCGATGCACGTGGATATCGACGCCAATTGCCGCCTGCCCGCAGGCGATCCCCATCACCAGGTTGGCGCATTTGGGCCCCACCCCGCGAAAGCTCCGCAGCACCTGCTCATCGCACGGCAGCTCGCCGCCCAATTCCTCGACCGCCCGCCGGGCGATCGCCAGGATCTGCGGCGCCTTGGCTTCGTGAAAAGTGCAATCCCCAATGAGTTGGTCGATCTGCGCGACAGACAATTGGCTGATCTGCTGGGGTGTCCGGCCCATCGCGAACAACCGCTTGGAGGTCGGCACGGTCACTTCATCGCGTGTGCGGATCGAGATGATGCACGCCACCAATAGCTCGAAAACGGATTGGAATCCATCCTCGGCCAGCTCGAATAAGGCCGCTTTCTTGAACGGCCGGATCGCTTCGCGAATCCGCTGGAAGACCAGATCGATGTCGATGGGGCGTTTGGGGCTCTGTTCTTTCACAATCCCCAGAACCTAGCTCCTCGCAGTCACCGCCGGCAGTAAAGAAATCCCCACCGCGTCGGGCCCACCCACAGCGAAAATGCCCCTCCGTCTACCGGCGGCCCGCAGGGCCGGGCTCCCGCTCTCGCACCGGATCTCCCCTTTTTGCAAGGTGTTCCCGCCAGCTTGCCGGTGGGTTCATTCAGGATCCCAATAGACAACAACTCCCCGTCTGCGCTGCAATGCCTGCACGCAGGTGGAATCTTAACCGCTGTAAAAACAAGAGATGCGAAACACAGAACGAATGTCCGCCGCCACCGGCGGATTTCATTCGTTCTGCATTTCGCATTCTGTGTGCTACGTTACCGCTTGCGTCGGTCCCGACGGGCCTTTCGCTTCTTGCTGCCGACCTTCCGTCGGCGCCGAGGCTTGGACATGCAAATCTCCTTTCTATTCGAACGGCGTAAGGTTATCCAAAAACCAAGCCACGGCAAGCGCGGCCCGCAGCGACTCTCTTTGCTCAGGTGCTTTCAAACCCATTCTTGAGGGTGAAATATCGGAGGAATTTGGTGTGGTATAGCGGTTGCTTAAGAGTAGATGGGATTCACCGCGATACAAGGAGTTGCCTAATGATTAAGCTTGAACCAGGGAATGTGCTCCTCAAGCCGTCACATCGTAGGCAGATGAATGCGTGGCTCAAACGCTCGCTGCGCCTTGGGCAGCGCTTGGGCCGTTTTGATCTCACGCTCTCGCTGATTCGCGTCGGCCGTGCCTACGAAGTCCAGGCGCGGGTCCATGACTCAGCCGGTGATTTCGATTGTCGCTGCCGCCAGCGCGATTGGCGCAATGCCTTCCGCGATGTGGCCATGTCCCTGGCAAGCCGCATCCATGACCAGTGCCGCCAGATCAGCGCCTAATCGCTGAGCTTTCGGGTTTTCCCGTAATTCGCTCTTTCACGCCGGGGCAGAACGCATTGCTGCCTCGGCTTCAGCCACCAACAGAATGGCCCGGAACAGGTTTTCCTGTTCCGGGCCAGCTTGAACGCTAGATCCGATTGCTCAGGCCGCTTTCCGCGCCGGGTTGGCCGCGACCGGCTGAGGGATCGTTATACGAGTCTTGCCCGATGGTGTTATGCCGCCAGTGCGAGGGGTAACGGCCCGGGGGCCCGCTCCCTGGCTTTCCGCCAATTGCGCCGACGCCGCGCCGACCAATTGCATCAGTTCGGTGATGGCTCCCTTCATTTGCTCCGCCTGAGTCGACAACTCCTCGCTGGCCGCCGCCGACTCCTCGGCGCCCGCAGCGTTGGCCTGCGTGACCTTGTCCATCTCTGAAATCGCCTTG
>JBLNDH010000567.1:0-7786 GCA_050261455.1 Bacillota bacterium | reverse complement strand
AGGCTTCCTCGCCCGGACAAATGCAACGGCCCCCATCCAGCAGGCCTACACGGGCAGTTTCATCCCGAGACTCAACCGTGAAGAGGTGGCCAGGCTCATCGGTAGCGGCGTCGTCCTCATTGATGCCCGGGCTCCCCGCGATTTCCAGGACGGCCATCTCGACGGCGCCATCAACATCCCGGTCAATACACCCGATGCTCGCCGGCGCGATGCCCTCGGCCCAATCGCCAAAGACTCACGCATCGTGCTCTATTGCCAGAGCGCCGGGTGCAAGTTCGCCGAAACCGTCGCCATCAAGCTCATTACCGATGGCTTTTCCAACATCGCCCTCTTCCAGGGCGGCTGGCAGGAGTGGCAAACCCATTCCACCCAAACGGGGAAATGATCATGTTCCGCACATTCATCTCGTCAGGTCGTCTGCAACAAGGCTTGCTCATCGCAGTTCGATTGGCCCTGGGCATCACGCTCCTCGTGAGCGCCCTGCCCAAGATCCTGCGCCCCTATGACTTCCTCGGCAACATCTACGAATACCAACTGGTCGGCCCAACCGGGGGCATGATCGTCGCCATGATTCTCCCCTGGCTGGAACTGCTCCTCGGCGTCTGCCTGATCGGTGGCCTCTTTCTCGGAGGATCGCTCTTCACTGCCGCCGCCCTCATGATCGTGTTCACCGCCGTCCAGAGCTCTGCCCTGCACCGCAGCCTGCCTATCAGTTGCGGATGCTTCGGTACCACAGGAGCCATCAGCTACGGCACCCTGCTGCGCACCGCCCTGCTGCTACTCGCCGCCGCCACCGGCTGCCTCTGCCTGATCACCCTCCGCCCACCCCCAGCCCCAATCAAGCCCCCCACCGCATAGCGAAAACTCACGAGGGCGAGGCTCCCGCCGAGCCGTGGTCCATCGATTATCTACGGCTCACCGAGAGACTCGCCCTCCCAGACGCGGCACACGTTTCCAGCCAGGCCCGTATGATTCCGCCAATCGCTTTACTTGACGATCCAGCTCTCCGGGCCCTTCAACAGCGTCTGCAGATCGCCCTGGCCCTTCTGGGCAACCGCCGTGTCCATCTGCCCCCGAACCAGATCGGTGTAGCACGGTGCATCCACCACCCGGAAGACGCCCAACGCCTCGGGCATGTCCGGATACCGCATCCGGCTCAGCATGAACGCCAGCGAGGGATCGGCCGCATTTTCATCGTGCACCAGCAGACCGTCGCTCTTGCCATCCTTCAGGTTCACGACTTGCGGCGTAACACCATTCAGGCGGATCCCCTTGTCATGGTCTTTGCCAAAAATCAGCGGCTTGCCGTGCTCAAGGTAGACCGTATTGTCCGCCTTCACGTCCTTGTCGCTGGCATACACATAGGCGCCGTCATTGAAAATAACGCAGTTCTGGTACACCTCGATAAACGCGCTGCCCACGTGCTTCGCCGCCCGTTCAAAGACGTATTCCATGTGCCGCAGGTCCACATCCACCGTCCGGGCCACGAAGCTCGCCTCGGCGCCCAGGGCAATGCTCGCCGGCCGAATCGGGTTGTCCGGCGACCCCATCGGGCTCGACTTGGTCTTCTTGTTCTGCTCGCTGGTCGGCGAATACTGCCCCTTCGTCAAGCCGTAAATCCGGTTGTTGAACAGGATGATCTTCACATTCACATTCCGCCGCAGCAGATGAATGAAGTGATTGCCGCCGATCGACAAAGCATCCCCGTCGCCGGTGATGATCCACACATTCAAATCCGGCCGCGTCAGCTTCAAACCCGTCGCCAAGCTCGGAGCACGCCCATGGATCGAATGAAAACCATAGGTGCCCATGTAATACGGGAATCGACTCGAGCAGCCGATGCCCGAGATGAACACCGTCTTGCTGCGGTCAGCCCCCATCTTGACCAAGGTCTTCTTCACCGTCGCCAGGATCGAATAGTCACCGCAACCCGGGCACCACCGCACTTCCGAACCGCTGGCAAAATCACTGGGCTTTAAACCCGCCGACGGCTGAACAGGAGCAACGCTCATGATGATTTCCTCTGCTGTATCAATCCCCACCGGCAGTGGCACTTAAGTGCCACTGCCACGCTTCCGTTCCCAAATCCCTACTTCGACGCCACCGCCGCACGCACACACTCGACAATCTCGTGCACCGTGAACGGCTGGCCGCGCACCCGGTTGAAGCCCTTGATGTCGATCAGGTATTTGGCCCGGAGCCACATCCGCAATTGGCCCAGGTTGATCTCCGGCAGGATCACCTGCTTGAACTTCTTCAGTTTCTCCCCCAGATCCTCCGGCAGCGGATTGATATACCGCAACTGGCACGCCGACACTTCCACACCCTGCCGTCGCAGCTCCATCGTCGCCGCCTTGATGTGGCCATACGTCCCGCCCCATCCCAGCAGCAGCACCTCGCCGCTCTCCGGCCCCACCCACAGATACGGCTTACCCGCCGGCTTGATCCCGGCGATCTTCGCCGCCCGCAGATTCACCATCTTGTCGTGGTTGGCCGGATCGTGACTCACCGTCCCCACCCCATCCGCCTTCTCCAGCCCGCCCACGCGATGCTCCAACCCCGGCGTCCCCGGCAACGCCCAAGGCCTCGCGCCATCCGCATTCCGCTTATACGGCAGGAACCCCTTGGGATCGTTCGGCTGCGTTGGACGCTCAACCGCGATCTTCTCCAGCTTCGACACCTCCGCCACCCGCCACGGCTCGGCGCTGTTGCCGATGAAACCATCCGTCAGCAGGACCACCGGCGTCATGTACTTCACCGCAATCCGAAACGCCTCAATGGTCGCGTCAAAGCAATCCGCCGGCGACGCCGCCGCAATCACTGGCACCGGACATTCGCCATTGCGACCCACCACCGCCTGCAGTAGATCCGCCTGCTCCGTCTTCGTCGGCAAGCCCGTGCTCGGCCCACCCCGCTGCACATTCACCACCACCAGCGGCAACTCGGTGATCACCGCCAGGCCAATGGCTTCAGTCTTCAGCGCCATGCCCGGGCCGCTCGTACCCGTCGCCGCCAACGCCCCGCCAAACGCGGCGCCGATCGTCGCGCCAATCGCGCAAATCTCGTCTTCCGCCTGGAACGTCACCACCCGGTAATTCTTGTAGGTCGCCAGATTATGCAGGATGTCGCTGGCCGGCGTAATCGGATAGCTGCCATAGAACAGTTCCTTGCCTGCCAGATGCGCCGCCGTCACCATCCCCAGCGCCACCGCTTCGTTCCCCGTTATCTTGCGGTACGTCCCCGGCTCCAGCGTCGCCTTGCCAACCTGATACTGCTGATCGAACAGCTCGCAGGCCTCGCCATAGCAATACCCCGCTTTGAGCGTCAGGGCATTGGCCTTGGCCACCGCAGGGTTCTTCTTGCCGAATTTCTCCTCGATGTACGCCAGCGCCGGCTCCAGAGGCCGGTCATACAACCACGACGCCACGCCCAACGCATAGAAGTTCTTGCAGCGGTCCACCTGCTTGCTGGTCAGCCCCACATCCTTCACCGCTTCCGCATTCAGTCGATCGATCGGCACCTTGATCAGCCGATACCCCGACACGCAGCCGTTCTCCAGCGGATTGTGCGTGTACCCCGCCTTCTTCAACTCATGCTCGACGAACGTATCCTCATTGACGATGACAATCCCGCCGGGCTTGACCCACTTGAGATTGGTCTTCAGTGCCGCCGGGTTCATCGCTACCAAGGCATCCACATCATCCCCGGGCGTGAGAACATCCTCGCTGGCGAAATGGACCTGGAACCCCGAGACGCCCGCCACCGTCCCGGCTGGAGCGCGAATCTCCGACGGATAATCCGGGAATGTGCTGATGTCGTTGCCCGCCAGGGCCGAACTGTCGCTGAAAATCGTCCCCGCCAGCTGCATCCCGTCGCCGGAATCTCCGGCAAAGCGGATGGTCACCGAAGGCACTGAAACGACAGGTTTGCTGCTACGCCCGACGCCGCTTGCGCAATCCGAAGAGGTGGATTTACTCATAGTACAGCATTCTCCCTGCACGAAGCCATCCCACACACCTACGGCAACACTTGGAACCCGGTTTGTCTTTTCGGAAATGCGACGGGCATTGGAATACGGCAGAATTGTAGACCTGAGATGCCCTGGATTTCGATCGGGTCGCCACCGAGGTCCGCGCCAACGTAGGCACTATCTGAGGCAGGACCATTCTTCCCGCCACGGGACCGCACCATACCATGCAGCCTCTACCGATGCAACCATTTGTTCATTTTAGCTTTGAGACAACCGATCCATCCGCCCCACACCAGCGGCCGAGAGGACGAGGCTCCTACCGAGCCGAGATTCACCGGTCGTCCTCGGCTCGATCCCGGTCGTGTTCCCGTCGCCCCGTGGCAGCCTCCTGTCGCCCCCTCACGCCGGTCGGGTCGCCGGCTGCGTCACTGGAACTGCCTTGCCTGCTTGGTCACCATCCGGCGCCGTCAGCGGCGCGCCCTCCACTTCGATGATCCGCTGCATTCCCGTATAGGGCTTGACCAGGCTGTCCTGCCAAATCGCCCGCCGCTTGTCATCAAACAAAGGCAGCCTGTTGATCAGATCGGCCTGTTCGTCGCGCAGGCGCCGATTCTCGCGTTCCAATTCGTTGTACAGACTGGGCCGCCGCAGGACCGTGTAGTTCCCCGTCTGCTGGTTGTAGAGCTGCCGATCCCGATCAATATCCCGCATCGTGTGCTTGTTGTTCTCGATCTGCTGATCAATCGCATCAATGCGCGCCTGCATCTTCTCACGGTCCTGTTCCACCTGATCGAGCTTGCCCCTCACCCTCTTCACTTCGGTCATCTGATCCTTGGTCAGATAGGCCGCCCCCCAACGCGTCAGCCCTTGCGCCGCCAGCTCCTTCTGCAACTCCGCGTCCTGCTCGTCAAACCGGCGGGCTAGCTTCTTGGCCGGGTTTGAATCCCGCAGATTCGCCGGCAACACCTGCAGCAGTTCCGCCACGTTGTCCAGCACCCGCCGATCCCGCGGCAATCCGAGCATCGCCTGGTCATACAGCAACAGCGCCGCCGGATACTGTTCCTGCCGCCAGGCAATCACCGCCAGATTGTTCAGCGTCGGCCCATGATTGGGCATCGCCTCCCGAACCCGCTCAAATGCCTTCTTGGCCTGTCCAAGCTGTTCAGCCTTATAGGCGGACACCCCGCGCAGATAGAGCCCCGAAGCATTGTCCGGATCCAGGGCCAGGAGCTTGTTGATCGCCCCATCGGCATCGCGATAGCGCCCCTCTTTGATCAGCTTACGCGCCTCTTCGATCATCGGCGCCGCCTTGCCCAGCAGTTCCATCCGCTCATCCGACGTCAGCCAGTTCTTGCCGACTTTCACCATCCCCTTGGCC
Source organism: Bacillota bacterium (assembly GCA_050261455.1). Taxonomy (GTDB): domain Bacteria; phylum Planctomycetota; class Phycisphaerae; order Tepidisphaerales; family Tepidisphaeraceae; genus JAPLNB01. The sequence goes on along the minus strand of JBLNDH010000567.1, from coordinate 2,438 downwards.
TGTCGATCCTTCCAGGCTTCCAGCTCTTTTCGCGCCGTCTCCGCCGCCGGGGTCCCCTTGCTCTCGGCAATGAACTTCGAATAGCGATCGATGATCTGGTTGAGGTCCGATAGCCCCTCGACGTTCCGCCGAAGCAGGTTCAATCGACTTTCCGCAGTCGTCGCCGCATCGGCCGTCCCCGTCTTCTCAATGCCGTCGACGCGGCTATCCGGAACATGGGTCACCTTTCCGGACTTTTCCGTCACAATCCATCCCCCAGACTCACGCTGGATTGTCCCTTCCAGTTTGGTCCCGTCATTGAGCTGAACCACATCCGCCCATGCCGGCCAAGCCAGCAGAACCATGGCAACCGAATACCAGCTCTTCATGGCTAACCCTCGACGGCAAAAGTACCCCTAGCAGGTCATGGCATACCCACTGACAACCCATGCCCCTTCGCTAGTCATCGGCCAGATTAGACAATAATCACCCCAATAAGTTTGTGAAACCCACTTCACAAACCCTGAAGAATGGGTTTGAGCCGGACGGCTAGTTCCCCGTCGGTTCGATTCGCGCCGACATCGACCCTTTGCATCGATCAATGCGCTTATCCGGGCCAAACGAATGGATCTGATCCCGCTTCAGCTCCGCATGCTCTTTGGTGGTCGTCAGCAGGATCACCCGCCCTGCCTGATCCACCTCCTTGGCCAATTGATAAGCCTTCGAACGCCCATACCTGAACAGCGAACCCAGCATCTCGATCACGTACTCATAGGTGTGCTCGTCGTCGTTCAGCAGCACCACGTTGTAGGGCGGCAATTTGCGCGGCTTCTTGGCAGTCTTGGACTTGCGCTCTTGCTTGGGCTTCTTTACCGCCGTCTGATCTTGTTGAGCCTGCTCAGCCATAGGAGAAAACGGATAAATTCAGTCCTCAACAAACCACAACCCGAGCCAAAAAGCAATGCCAATCTGGCTTGCCCCCCTGATTCCTGCTCCCTGCGGTATTATTCAGCTTGCGCCGCAGAACCGGCCAGTTTGGACCGAAGAATATCGCCCCATGACCCGCATTGCTTCTCAACCCGCCCTATCCGACCTTCCCGGCCGATGTCCTCGCCTTTCGCTGCCCGATCTGACCACCCTCGCTTTGGGCATCGCCCTGACCGTCGGCTTCCAAGGCTATCAATTCGGCCAAAGCAACCATGCCGTCTACCTGCCCCCGGCGCTGCACCAGTTCGATCCCAGCCTTCTCCGCAATGACTGGTTCACCACCGCCACGCTGCAGTACCACACCCTCTTCACCACCTTCAGCGCCGCCCTGATGCGCTTTCACATTATCCAACCGGCATTCTTCATCAGTTATTTCGCTTTAGTCGTCCTCTTTCACCTGGCCTGGTTGCGTCTGACTTGGCTTTTGGGTGGTTCCCGCCAGACTTATGCCCTATCGGTTGGTCTGTACTACCTGTCCGGCGCCGGGCTGGGACTGGGGATGTACCAGTTCCTTCAGGACTCCGCTTTTCTCCCCAGCAACATTGCCAATGTGGCTATGCTCTGGGGGGTTTGTTTCTTAGCCGCTTCGCGTCCTCTTGCGGCTGCCAGCACTTTGGGGCTGGCGAGCCTCTTCCATCTTAACCACGCGGTGGTGGCTCCATTATTGTGGGGGTTCCGGTTTTTGTTGCCGCCGCGAGCGTGGCGGGATAAGGGAGGGGTGTTCTTTGGGGTGCCGTTGTTTCCTTCCTTGCTGCTCCTGGGGGTGTGCGCGGTCGCGGTGGGGCCGATTCTCCCGAGGATCCTGGCCCGGCCGCAGCCCATTGCGTTTCAAGAGTTTATCGACCTGTACGTGCGGCTTCGCCATCCCCATCACTACGACCCCTCCTCCTGGCCTTGGTATCTTTGGGTTGCCTTTCTCTGGCCAATGCCTTTGGCGATGGGGGTTTACCGGCGATGTCCAGCGGTGTTCAGGTGCGGGCTTTTCTTCGCTTGCCTACAACTGCTGGCGCTGCTGTTTGCGGGCCTGTTCTACGTCAGCGAATCGGTGGTGCAACTAAGCCTGTATCGCTTCAGCATTTATGTGAAGCTATTGAGTTGCATCGCAGCGGGCTATGTGATCTGGGATCGGTTTCTGCTTCCTCGCGGGCGCCATCCTTGGCTTGCCCAGGGCCTTCCTGCGAGCTTGCTGGTTTTCTGCATGGGGATTCTGGTTTTCCGGCAGACCTGGCCGATGGACCTGTGGCCCATCCCTCGGGATGACAAGGATTACCGGGCCCTTTGCCAGTGGGCCCGTCGGCATACCCCTGTGGATGCGCTCTTCCTGGTGCCGCCCGATGAGCAGTCGTTCCGCCTTCATGGCCAGCGGGCGATCGTCGTTAACTTCAAGGGAGTCCCGCAATTAAGTTCCGAGTTACCGGAATGGCGGCGGCGGCTGGAGTCGGTTTTGGGGATGGAGAACTTGCTGGATCTGC
>JBLNDH010000566.1:0-3692 GCA_050261455.1 Bacillota bacterium | reverse complement strand
CGGGGTACACGACGCTGGTAAGCGGGACGGCCGGGCGGGTGGGGACGGGGGATATCGCCCCATCGGCGGTAGATGCCACCAAGATCGCCCCGGGCGTCGTTGTCGAAGGCAATCTGGCCTACGTTGCTGTGGGTACGGTTAACAATGGAACCAGGGTCACATTGGCCTGGCCCCAAACTCGGGTGCCCAAGGTGAATGTCAGCCCGACCGACCTGCTAACCTTCAACGCCGCGCGCAATACCGTGAGCCAGACGGCTAAGGTTTATGCCACAACCCCGTTCTGGGACGGAAGTCAATGGAATTTTGACGTCTATGGAATGTTGGTAGCAAGCGGAGCCTCCACAAACAACGGAACTCTGCCTGGGGCTTATCCAACATGGACATCCGGCGATTCTCCGGCGAACACTACGGGGCTATTTGCAACGCTGTATTGCCCAGGCGATTCTGGAGTAATAGCTGCGGGCGATGGTGTGCATTATAAACTAGAATATAAGCTCTCGGCGGATCCTAACTGGACCATTGGCATTTCAGACTATTTTATGCAACAGACAGCATTTGCGAAATCAAAGGAGGTTGAAATCAAGTCAGGGTTGCCCGCCGGGGTTTATCAGATTCGCGTTACTGTAATATCTTCTCCCGGTGTTGACCCGTCGGCAATTGCAAATCCAACCTGGCGTTCTGTGGCCGATGAAGTGATTTACAATGGCACAATCACCTATGTGGCAACCGCTTGACAAGTCCTGGCATTTGGAGCATGATGGGGCCGAAAGGAGGAATCAAATGAGCAAGTCAAGGGTTGCGCTTTTCGCGCTCGTCGTTTTGGCTGCTGCATTGGTGTTGGCCGGATGCATCGGGCAGAACAATGCGGCCGAAGCGGGGCGGGTGGTCACTATCATGGCCGATGCAATTGAACGGCACGATGTATTTGGAGCTGAGGCAATATCTGATGTTCCGGCGGCAACATACCAATATGTCTTCGAAACTTTCTCTCCCACGAAATTTGACCCGGATCGCGTGGCGGTCATAATGGGTGAAGGAACGGCCACGGTGATGTTCGATGTTTTCATCAGACAGCTAGATAGAAACGGAGCAGTAATCTCGGGAATGACGAGAAAATGTTGGACGGTCATTCGGTACCCCGATGGTTGGAAGGTTTCCTTTGCCGATTCGAAGACGAAGCCTGAAACGTGGCCCGAAGGACCGGACATTCTCCTCTAGCCAACCCCGGAATTGCTAATCCATTCATCAAGCACCCTTCGGGGTGCTTTTCTTTTGGGGCCGTCCATCTGGGCGGCCCTTTGCATTCCAGACAGAAAGCGGGTGGCGTGTGATGAATCTCGACCTTGCGAAGTTTGTGGTGCAGTATCAGCCAGCGGCATTCCTCATCCTGTTCGTGGTCCTGCTCTGGTGGGTACTCGACCAAAACTCCAAGCGTGAAGCTAAACTCATGGAGCACTCGAACAAGCTCCTGGAGGGATTCCAGGACCTCAAACAGGGGCTTGCCAGCGTGTTTACACGGCTGGGCAACGTCGAGGACGAGGTGAAAGACATCCGGGAGAAGGTGGGTTAGTGAGGCTGTACGAGAAAGCACTTCCCGATGACCTGGAAGCCGCTTACCTCGTCCCCCTCTCGGACCTGCACGTCGGCGACCTCCACCACAATGACAAGTATCTGCGGGGTCTCCTCCAATGGGTGAGCGAGACCCCGAACTGTTTCCTGCTCCTGAATGGCGACCTCGCCAACGTGGCGACCAAGACCTCAAAGACCGACGTGTACGAGGAGACCCGGAATCCGAAGGAACAGAGGGACTATCTCGTCAACCTGTTCCTGCCCTTTTCTGACCGGGTGCTAGGCATAACGGAGGGGAACCACGAGCGGCGCATCCGGGAACTGACCTCGCTGGACATCTGCGAGGACCTGGCGAAGGCGCTTTCGCCGACCGGCCAAATTCCCTATGGCCGGGAAGCTCTGGCGCTGAAGGTGACGCTCGGCAAGGACTCCCACAATCGCCGGGTGGCCTACGTGATTTACATGACCCACGGCTGGTCCGCTGCGAGGACTCCCGGTGCGAAGGTCAACATGACGACTTCCCTCGGGAATGTGGTCTTGGCGGATGTCTACATCACCGGCCATACCCACGAGAAGTTCGCCATGCAAAGAGACTTTCTGGTGCCAGACCCGCAGAACAACACGATTCGGCAGGCAAAACAACTGTACGTCTCCTGCGGAGCCGACCTCGATTATGAGGGGTATGCCGTCGGCAGAGGATACCGGCCCGGGTCGAAGGGGGTTCCGAGAATCCGGCTGGACGGCAAGCGCAAAGACGCCCATGTGAGCCTGTGAGGGGGTGACAAGATGGACGCCAACGAACGCTTCCGCCGAGCCATGGAGAAAGTCCTCGAACACGAAGGCGGGTACGTCAACGACCCGCAACCGTAAATACAGGACTTGCCAGCAGGGACCATTTACGGTATGATGGTCATAGGTGATGATGATGCGTCTGGTCGACCTAACAGGCAAGAGGTTTGGACGCTTGACGGTGTTGAGACGGGGAAACGACCGTCGGCAACCGGACGGCAGGGCCAAGGCCATGTGGGTCTGTCGGTGTGACTGCGGCAATGAAGTCGTAGTCTCGGGAGAATCTCTCCGATATGGGCTCACCAAGAGCTGCGGTTGTCTGAGAAATGAACGCACGAGTCTCCGGAGCATTAAGCACGGCGCAACTCTGGGCCCCAGAGGAGACAGGTCACAATATAAGCGGGAATACGGAATGTGGAGCCATGCCAAGGCGCGGTGCTACAACCCAGGCGATACCAAGTATCGGCAGTACGGCGGTCGCGGCATCAAGATGTGCGAGCGATGGCGGGATGACTTCTCTGCCTTCTATTTGGATATGGGACCATGCCCTCCGGGATGGACAATTGACCGGACAAACGTTGACGGGGATTATGAACCTGGCAACTGTGCATGGGCCGATAGCAGGCAGCAAGCGCGGCACCGCACAGACAACGTGCATATCGAGTTTGAGGGACGCGACTGGGTGATGAAAGACCTGGCGGCTTACCTCGGTGTTCCCTACAAGCTCTTTCACTACTGGTATCGGTACAAGGAGATGAGCGTTGATGGCATCATCGAGCGAGCGCAACGTCTCGGAAAGCGAGAAGTTTCGACGAGCGATTGAAATATTACTCGCCCACGAGGGCGGCCTATCCGAAGATCCTCACGACCCCGGTGGAATCACCCACTGGGGTATTTCTTTGCGCTCCTATCCGCACCTGGGGGTCGATGGGATTCGCAACCTTACCCGTGGCCAAGCCATCGCCATCTATCGCCGCGACTGGTGGGACAGGCTCCGCCTCGGCGAGATCGAATCGCCCGAGGTGTCGGCCAAGGTGTTCGATTTGGCGGTAAACGTGGGGGCGGGGACGGGAATCAGACTCCTGCAAAAAGCCCTGGTAGCGACTGGCCATCCGCTTCAGGTTGATGGTATCATCGGACCCGTCACCCTGAAGGCGGCGAACGAAGCCGATCCGGACGCCCTCCTCGCGGCGCTACGGGAAGAGGCCGCCCATCACTATCGCCTGTTGATCGCCAAGAACCCCGAGCTGGCGCGGTATGAAAAGGGGTGGCTGAATCGTGCGTATGCCTAGCGTCAGACTCACCGCCAAGATTCTCCTCGTCGGATTCGCACT
>JBLNDH010000565.1:0-2522 GCA_050261455.1 Bacillota bacterium | reverse complement strand
CTGCGGATTCCCGTCCTCACCCGTAAACGTTCCGATGCCCCGTCGGCTCCTGCGACAGCGCCCACCACGGCCCCGGCCAAGCCCCAACTGCCCCGGGTCGACGTCAGCATGAGGGACACGAATCAGAATATCCGGCTGATGCCCAAGGATCTCGGTAACGCGGACGGCTGGGAAGTCTCCGAGGCGGGCACCGTGCTGATGATCCCCGTGTCGGCTAAGCAGGTGGATCAGTTGATCGGCCCCAACGCCACTCAGGCCATCGTTGATGTGTCCATCGCTGGCTGAGACTCGGACTACGAGTACGGCACCAATCCCAAGGACATCCTGGCCATTATGCCCGATGCCCAGCTCGCGTTTCCGCCCATCGGGGGTGTGCGTTTCGCGGGCCGCTCCGGTCAGTATGGCGAGCAGATCCGCGGCGGGCGCAGTGGCACGTCGCGGGTGGCCGTCTACCGCTTCACCGGTCAGAACACCGAAAACTTCCGCCAGCAGGCCTATGCCTTGGAATTGCGCATGGGCGTCGAACGCGTCGAAGAGGATGCCCAGGTGAAGGTCGCCCTGACCATTCATAACCACAGCAGTGGCAAGCGTTTCGGCCCCATTGAAAGTATGGTCGAAACCAATCGGCCGGCGTATGTGAACGTGCCGGCGGAGTCGCTGAGCGGTGGCAACTTCGACGTTGTGCTCCAAACTCCCAGCGATGCCTGGCTGGGTCTCCAGATGGGTCCGCGGGCCTCGATCAAGTTGATTAAAGAGGACCAGAGCTTCGCCTGGAACCTGGCCAAGAGCCTCTCGATTCTCTGGATGCTCTCGCTGCTGGTGGTGATCATTTCGGTCTTCTGCAGCACGTTTCTCTCCTGGCCCATCGCGGTGGTCCTGACGGTGGTCATCCTCATGGGGCACTGGGCGGCTGATCAGGTCCGCGACATTGCCCAGCCCGGCGTCGGCCGGCAGATTGTCAACGACATGATTGGCACGACCAGCGCAGCGACCTCCAATGCGGTCAGCAAGTCGGTGGACGCTTTGGTGGGCTTGCTTCGCACCGTTTCCACCGTCCTGCCCGACATCTCCAAGTTCTCGGCGCTGCAGGACATCCAGCAAGGTCTGTCGATTTCGCCGACCGAGGTGCTCCTGCCCTCGCTGCTGGTCTTGCTGGCCTTTGGGCTCCCGCTGGCGGTGCTTTCGTACGTCTTCCTGAAATACAAAGAGGTGGCGCCATGACGCGCGGACGTGGATTGCTCTCCGTTCTGCTGATTATCGCGCTGCTGGCCACCGGCGCGGTGCGGACCCTGGTGCAGGCCCGGCACGACGCCATCGTGCCTCGTCCCCGATCGCTCTCCCGCCTGAGCGGCATGAACAGCTTCACCCTCGGCTTGCTCCTGGGCGGCTTGCGCGGGCCTTTGGTCATGCTCCTCTGGTCCAGCAGCGAAAATCAGAAGCTGAATAGGAACCTGGAGGACATCGATACCAAGATCGACCTCATCCGCATGTTGCAGCCTGAGTTCGATTCGGTGCACATCTTTCAGATCTGGAATAAGGCCTACAACATCAGCGTTATGATGGCCAATCTCCAGAACAAGTACTCCACCATCCTGGATGCGCTGGACTATGCCCGAAAGGTGGATGCCGAACGACCCGACAACGTCAACATCCTGGCCGAAGAGGGCAACCTCTACCTGAACAAGTTGGGCAACCCTGTCGCCACTTGGACTGAGAAACGCTACTACAACGGCCGAATTCTTGCCGAGACCCTGCCCAAGCCCACCGCCCAGAAGCAACAGAAGGATCAGCCGGGCTTTCGCCGCACCCAGCACCAAAGCATGCTCGATTCCAAGGGGTTCATCCTGCCCGAGCTGCTCAACCCACGGGCGGGCCTGTCCCCGCTGGCTTCGCAAGGCTACACCGGCGCCGACCTCCAATTTCTCGCTCGCTATAACACCCCGGAAATGGGCGGATTTCCCTACGGCCTGCATCCCCTGGCGCTCGCCTACAACTACTACAAGCGTGCCGCCATCCTGCAGGCCCTCACCGGCAAACGGCATGTCTACTTGAGTGACGCCATTATCGACAGCCGCGGGGCTGTCGCCCTCCAGTCCTGGGCGGAATACGAGTGGGGCAATGCGCGGCGGCTGGAAGCGGAGTCCCTCGGCAAGCCCGTGCTCGATGACAAGCTTCCCCGCGAACTGACGACGGCTGCGGTGAAACTCAGCGACCGCTTTGTCGATTCATCCGAGAAGACCCGCTCGCTCTTGCAGCAGGCCCTCTTCGGTTACCGGCGGGCTGCCGATGTTGCCCGGGATGCCGCGGCCGATTACCGCCGGCACGTGGAAAGCGCATTCAATGCAGCCGGCGGCGCTGAGGTGTATCGCTCCCATATCGACGAGTGTGCGGCGCTGGCTTATCTCCTGGATGCCGACCGCGACTACCTGGCCCTCATGGCGGCGTCGGCCGATTTCCAGCCGCCCCTGGTTTCGAAGGACCAAATCGACGCGCTTCGTCGTTCGGCGGCGGCGGCGTACCAG
>JBLNDH010000564.1:0-12004 GCA_050261455.1 Bacillota bacterium | reverse complement strand
ATGTCGCCGGGGGAAGCGTATGGGCGGTTTCTGACAGTAGGGGTGAAGCGGGCGCTGGATGCGGGAGCGGAGGCGATTTATCTGGAGGAGCCGGAGTTCTGGGTGCGGGGGGGATACGAGCCGAACTTCAAGAAGGAATGGAAGGCGTATTATGGGGATGAGTGGCAGCCGCTGCATGCGTCGGCGGATGCGCAGTATCGGGGGTCGAAGCTGAAGTATTACCTGTATCGGCGGGCGCTGTCGCAGGTGTTCGCGTTCGTGCGGGAGTATGAGAAGGCGGCGGGGCGGCGGATTCCGTGCTATGTGCCGACGCACTCCCTGATCAATTATGCGCATTGGCGGATTGTCAGTCCGGAGTCGTCGCTGCTGGAGGTGGGGTGCGATGGGTATATCGCGCAGGTGTGGACGGGGACGTCGCGGACGCCAAATGTGTACGAGGGGAAACTGAAGGAGCGGACGTTTGAGACGGCGTTTCTGGAATACGGGGCGATGCAGAACCTGGTACGGGCGTCGGGGCGGCGGGTGTGGTATTTGAACGATCCGATCGAGGACGATCCGAATCATTCGTGGGACGATTACCGGCGGAACTGGGAGAGCACGTTGACGGCATCGCTGTTGCAGCCGGAGGTGTGGCGGTATGAGATCATGCCCTGGCCGGATCGGATCTTTAAGGGCAAATACCCCGCGGCGGAGGGGAAGAATGGTCAGCGCGTGGGGATCTCCAAGGCGTATGAGACGGAATTGCAGGCGGTGATTTCGGCGCTCGGGGAGATGAAGCAGCCGGCGGAAGCGGTGAAATGGGAGGTCTGTGGGACGCAGCAGGTGGGCGTGTTGGTGTCGGACACGATGATGTTTCAGCGGGGCGGGCCGGGCGCGTCGGATGCGCATTTGGGTTCGTTTTATGGGCTGGCGATGCCGCTGGTGAAACGCGGGGTGGCGGTGGAGCCGGTGCAGATCGAGACGGCGGGCAAGCCGGGGTTCCTGGGAAAATACAAGGTGCTGCTGCTGACGTACGAGGGGCAGAAGCCGCCGACGGCGGCATTTCATGACGTATTGGCCGAGTGGGTGCGGCAGGGCGGGGCGCTGGTGGTGGTGGATGATGACAAGGATCCGTTCCACGCGGTTCAGGAGTGGTGGAACAAAGCGCCGTTGGCGTACAAGACGCCGAGGGAGCACTTGTTCAAGGCGATGGGGTTGAACGCAGACAAGGCGGGGGTGTTCAACGTGGGCAAGGGGGTGGTGGTGTGGGAGACGGCGTCGCCGGCGGCGCTGACGTATCAGAAGGAGGGGGCGGATCGCGTGCGGGATCTGGTGAAGAAGGCGGCGGGAACCGTGCAGGTGGCGTCGAAAGAGGCCAATGCGTTGGTGTTGCGGCGCGGGCCTTATGTGATTGCAGCGGGGTTGGATGAATCACTGCCGGATGCTGCGCCGCTGACGTTGCGCGGGCGGTTCATCAATTTGTTTGCGGAGGACCTGCCGGTGCTTAAGGAAGTCACGCTGACGCAGGGCAGCCGGATGCTGCTGGTGGATCTGGATACGCTGCCGAAGTCCAAGCAGGGCGTGATCGCGGCGGCATGCCGGGTGATGGATGAGAATGTGGTGGACGATGCGATTCGCTTCAAGGCGGAGGGAATTGCGGAAACGAATGCAGTGGTGCGGGTACTGGTGTCGAGCATGCCCAAGAGCGTGAGCGTCGGGGGGAAGCCGCTGGCGAGCGAGGCGTATGATTGGGAGGAGGGGACTCTGCGGATTCGGTTTGGGAACACGGTGGAACCGCAGCTAGTGGAGATTCGAAAATAGGATTGGATGGCAGGAACGGTAGATTTCAGCCCCGCGCAAGCGGGGCTTTTTGTTGGCCGCAGATTCACGCAGATCAACGCAGATGAAGAAGAGCATGGGCGAGCCGCCCAATGCCACTTCCTCTCCTCCTCCCTCCCTTCGTGCCTCCGTGCCTTTTCCCAATCCCACATTTCACCCATAGCGATCTACTGGTTGATGTACTTCTGCATGGCTTCGCGTTTGCGGGGGTTGTGGAAGTAGAGGTAGTTGCGAGTGGCATCGAGGCCGTGGCAGTTGGCGCAGAGGTTGCGATCGACGTCGGGGCGGAGCATGGGCTTGACGGCGCTAAGGCGGGTTTTAACGGGGGATTGCGCGGATGGCTGAGTGTTGGGCAGATCGATCTGGCGGCCATGGGGGACGTGGCAGGTGGAGCAGGTGATCTGCTCAATCATAGCGACTTTCTTCTGCAGGTCGCTGGGTTGAGAGGTGGCAAGCGTCAGCTTCTTGATGGCGGTTTGGGGGTGTTGGACGACGGTGGGGGCTTTGGCAGTGCCGTTGGGGCTATGGCAACCGAGGCAGAGCTTTTCGGAAAGGGTGGCGCCTTCGGGTTCGACCTTGGCGGCCCAGAGGAGCTTTTGCGCGCTGCCGGGGATGGCGTGGGTGGCGTGGCAGGGGCGGCAGGCGTGGCTGGCGGGTTTATCGGGGTCGAAGATCTGCGGGCTGTGCATGCTCTTGAGCACGTGACGAGCTTCGTCATGGCAGGATTCGCAGACCTGGGAGGAGGGATGGCCGGGCTCGACACGCAGCAGGTGATTGGCGCCACTACCCGAGTGGGGGTTGTGGCAGGTCTTGCACATGAGGGTATCGGGTGCTTGGCCGGGTTGGGCAACGCGTTTCACCGACGCGGAAAGATCCGGGTCGTCGCTTCGCTCCGAACCCGGCGTGGAGGATGTGAGACGCTTTCTAAGGGGCAGGCCGTGGTTGATACTGCGGATAGGGCTGTCAGGGGCAATGGTCCGCGGATGGACGATGGCGCCGACCTTGAGAGAACCGTTGGGGACGGTCCAGGTGTTGTTCTGGTGGCAGGAGATGCAGAGGCTGTCGGGGCCATCGAGGCCGGGCTTGGGGGCGACGGCCCACTGGCGACGCTGGGGGTCGTTGCTGTGGGGCTTGTGGCAGACGAGGCAGAGGTCGGTGTTCTTCTGATCGGAACCGGGGAAGGGTTGGGTGTGGGTTTGGGGATCGTGCAGGCCACCGGCCATCTGGGCTTCCTTGGGATGGCACTGGGCGCAGAGTTCGGTGGTGGTGGCGGTGCGCAGCATGTCCTTGTCGCCCTTCATGTCCTGATGCACATCGTGACAGGAGGCGCAACTGACGGAGCCATCGACGGTCTGATGGCCTTTGGGATCAAACAGGGGCAGGGCTGAGTTGGCGGGACGAGTGGTGGGGCGGGCCTTGGGGCCGATGGGGTGGTTGAACATCGCGACCGGATGTTTGCCAGCCGGACCATCGGCGCGGTGGCATTCGGCGCAGAGGGCGTCGGGGCTGGCGGGTTGGTTCTTGGTGGCGACCCACATGGCCGGGCCATTGGCGTTGTGGACGGCGTGGCAGAAGCCACATTTGCCGGTTTCGGCGGCAGTTCGTCCACGGCCGTTCTTCAGATCGGCGTTCTTGGTGAAGTCATGGGCGCCGGCGAAAGTGTGCACCTTGGCATTGTGGCAGCTGCCGCAGAGGTCGTCACCGGTGGTGCGAAGGAAGTGGGGCTGCTTCATTTGGTGCGGATCGTGGCAGCTCAGGCAGGCGATGACCTTCTTGGCCGGATCATTGGGTGAAGGGAACAGGGCCAGCTTGGCGTCCTTGGGGATGCGATCCTGGCGGAGATCGCCGGGATGGCTGAAGGGCAGACCGGTGTGCTTGGAGGCAACTTGGTCCTCGGCATGGCAGGTGGTGCAGAGGCCTTGGGGGTCGCCGGTCTGGGGCGTACGCTGGCGGGCGTAGGAGTGGAAGGTGTGGCAGGCGCCGCAGGGGCCGGACTGCTGGGGAGTTTGGCCTTTGACGTTGGCTTCCTGGGGGGCGGATTTGCGCAGGTCATGCACGGAGTTGGCCATGTTCTGGCGTTCGGGGTGGCAGCGGATGCAGAGCTGACTGTTCTCCAAGGTATCGGCGAGCATGGCCCGGCCGGACTGGCCTTTGTGCATCTTGTGACAGGAGAAGCAGGTCATGGTGTTGTTCGGGCCAGTGCGGGTGCCTAGATCCTTGATGGCTTTGAGCTGGGCTTGGGTGTGGAGGGGCGGGTCCTGGGGGTGCTCGTGTGGGCCGCCGCTGCGCCACATGCCGGGACGGATCTGCTCGTGGCAGGTGAGGCAAAGCTGGCTGGTTTCGGTCTGCATGACCAGGAGGTGATCCTGCTTGGCGCCATGGGCGTTGTGACAGGTTTGGCAGACGACTTGCTGGTTATCCGGGCCGGCGCGGGAACCGAGGGTTGCCAGGGCATGGGGGAGCTTGGCGGGCATCTTGCCGAGGGGGTGGGAGCCGGCGTCGGGGCCCTTTGCCTGGTCGGCATGGCAGGCGGTGCAGAGTTGGCCTTGGTCGTTCCTCATGCGGAGGAAGACCAGGTCCTTTAGGGTGCCGCCGGAGGGGGCGGAATGGGCGGTGTGGCAGGTGCGGCAGGCGAGTTTGCCGTCTTCGAGGGGGAGCTGTTCGGGCACCTTCATGCCGCCGGAGGGGGTGATGCCGGTTTTGTGGCCATGGTCGTGCCAGACGCGAAGTCGTGAATCGGCGACGGAACCGTCGTGACAGCCGAGGCAAGTTTCGGAATTGGCGACGGCGGGCTTTTCGGGTCGGTCGATGAGAAGGATGGCGCCGGGGCGATCGAAGCTCTCGGCCCATTCGAGATGGCAGACGGCGCAGTCCTTGCCGGAGTTGGGTTGCAGGTTCTGCGAAAGCTGAGCGCGGGCGAGGGAAGGGGTGAGGCAAAGGCAAATGAGGGCGGCGAAAAGGATCGCTACGTGGTTTCGGCGTGCTTGCCAAACCGGGTCGGAGCGTAGCGCAGGTCCGGATCGCCTTTCATCCAGAGCATCCGGCCCTCCGCTGCGCTGCAGGCCGGCTTGAGGGTTTTCCCAGCGGATCGAATCGTCCTCCCGGTTGAATGCGTGGATGTCAATCTCGACGCGTATCATTTGCCCTCACCTGAGACTGATACCACGGCGACACGATTGGCCCGCAGTTCAACGACGTACAGATGCCCGATGCGGTCGAATGCCATTCCCATCGGGTGCTCGAAACGCAGGGGCCGGCCATCTTTGTCCGTGAGAACACCCTCGATCATGCCACGGGCGCTGAAGACCTGGATGACACCCAGTGTTGAGTCACTGACGAAGAGGCGTCCATGCGGATCGGCAGCCAGGCCCTTGGGGCGGTAGAACTGCCCGAGTTCGACGCCCCAGCGGCCGATCTGCCCGGCCCAGCGATGGTCGGGGGTGATCTGTTGTACGCGGGCGCCGATGGCTTCGGCGACGTAGAGATAGTTGTTCTGGCCGATGCAGATCATGAAGGGCCATTGGAATTGGCCGAGTGCGCGGCCGGGGGCGCCGAGGGAGGACCATTTGCTCGTGGCGTTTTCGCGGACGAGGATGCGGTGATTCTCGTTATCGACGATGTAGGTGCGCTGGCCGTCGGGAGTGACGACCAGGTCCGTGGGATCGAAGGGGCTGGTGTCGTCGATCTTCAGCGGGGTGATGGGCTCAGCCTTAGTGGCGTCGGCGCTCACGAGTACGAGGCGATGATTGCCGGTGTCGGCGATCCAGAGCTGATCGCGGGAATCGATGGCGATGCCGACGGGCTTGTTGAGTTGGACATTGGCCGGAAGGGGCATGGCACTGGGAGAAGAATCCGGGTCGTCGCTACGCTCCGAACCCAGCGTGGAGGGCGTGGAAGAGATATTTGACTGGCCGAGGGTCTGGTTGAGTTTGCCGTCGGGAGTAAAGCGCAGGATGCGATTGTTGGCGCCGTCGGCGACGAAGAGGTGGCCTTTGCTGTCGAGGGCGACGTCAGTGGGCATGTGCATGGGCTGGTCGGCGGGGGCGGAGATGGTCTGGATGATATGAGCTTCAATCCGCTTGTCAGCGGGGATGGGAGGGGCGGCGAAGGCGGTGCGGCAGAAGAGGAGGGCGAGGAGGATGTAGTGCAGACGGACAACCCAGGGATAAATCCCTGGGCTTGTATGGAGTCGAGGGGGATTAGCGGGGGGGAGTGTGGGGAGTGTGGGATTACTTGGCATCGCCGGTCTCCAGGAGTTTGGGGAGGAAGAACTGCTGGCCTTGGCGGATCTGTTGCATGAGGCGGGCCAATTGAAGTTGGCTAAGCGTTTTGGCACGTTTTGGGGAGTAGTCCAGGGCTTCGAAGTCGATCGCGGCGGGTTTGTCGCCGTGGCAGGAGAGACAGGTGACGGGCTCCTTGAGCAATGGGCCATGGATGGCCTGGTGTAGCTCGCGGCGTTGCGTGGGGTCGGCGGAATTGGCCAGGTAGCGGCGGGCGAGGTTGCGAAGGGAAGCGGAAGTCTGCCGGTACGCGCCGGGGGTTTGCTCACGCACGAGTTTGGCGGCGTAATCGCCACGGGCATGGGAAGGCAGCTCGCGAGTGAGCTCGGCGACGGCCATTCGCCAAACGGGGCTGCCGGGTTCGGAGGTATCGACCTGAAGGAAGAGATTGGACAGGGTTGCGTCATTGCCGCCGACAGCGGCCGCGGTGCGCAGGAGGGGCACGATGGTTCGATGGGCTTCGGCGGGTCTGTTCTGGATCGTGTCGGTGTTGATTTCGAGATAGCGGATGAGGCGGAGAATGGCTGGAGGATCCTGGCGAGAGGAGTCGCTGATGGTGATCCAGGCGACGGATTGGGAAGTACCGTCGGCGGGGGCGTGGCACATTTGGCAGGAGAGGAAGGTCGCATGAAAGTTGGCAAAGGCCGGTACCTTCAGCTTCTGGGTGTGAGGCAGGGGGGCGTGGCAGCCGGAGACGGTGCAGCCATTGTGCGGATCGGGTTGGAACCAGGGATCGACGCAATGGAAGTGGCCGAGGGGAGCGCGATCGGCGGGGGTGCTGAGGCCGGGGGCGTTGGTAGAGCGCAGGGAGGCAGCGTCGGATCGGCCTTGCCAATCGAGGATTCGCCGCGGGATGGGCGTCTGGAGGAACACGCTGTTGAGCAGGTACGAGACGGCCAGGAAACCAGCCCAGCCGACCAGGAGCAGGACAGCCAACGCGTGGACTCGCAGAACGAGAGATTTGAGCAGATGGCCGAAATGCCGGCGTTCGCGCGGGGCAGGGGGGGGTGACGCGGACGCGGGGGCGTTTTCATTGCCGGGAGGGATTGGGCCTTCCGGTTTGGCCGTGGCGGTGTTGTCCGGGCGTATGGGTTCATCCATGGGTCGTTCCTTGATCCGCAGAGACCACGGGGGATGGGGCTGCTTCGTGTGGGGTGTGCAATTCGGCCTCGACTTTGGCGAGCATGCCGCCGTGGCCTTCGACGAGTTCCTCGGGGGGCGTTTGGCCATTGAACATGGCCGGGGAGATGGGGAAGACGCCGGGAGAGAGGATGACGGTGGCCATGTGGACGATGCCGACGTGCAGCAAAGCCAGGAAGGCCTCGAAGGTGTGCACGAGCATGGCGATGGTCAGGATGCGGCCGGCCATGTGGCGGCTGGTCCAGGCATTGGCCCACATCAGGATGCCCGTGGTGGCCAGGACGAAGGTGCCCCAGAAGACGCCGATGTATTCGAATTTCTCTTCGGGGTTGAAGCGTGCGCCAGCGGGGCGTTTCTTCTTCAGGAACAGGACATAGAGGAGCAAGTCGAGCATTTCCAGGGAATCGGTGGGGCGCACGAGCATGGGCAGTTCCCAGACGATCTTGAACCAGCTCTGGCCGGTGCGGCGGCGGGCTTGGATAACGCCGTAGAAGATGTAGATCATGTGGTAGATGAACCCGGCGATGAGCATGGCACCGGCCCAGCGATGGAACAGCCGAGCCATGGGCAGGCCGCCGAATTGTCCGATCAACCAGGCGGCCCAGACGCGGTCGGCGAATTTGATGGGGAAGCCCGTCAGCACGAGGGTGGCGAAACAGATGACCAACACCCAGTGCTGCACACGTTGATGAATGGTGAATCGCGTCAGCTTCTGCTTGGCCAGGGGGTTGGCCAGGAGCTCTTTTGTAATGTGCAGATGGTGCTCATGCGAGGGATCGTTGCGCCCGACGACGATCTGGAGCATCTTCGAAACCGTCAGCAGCAGCGAGGGACCGAAGGTGAAGATGATGAGCAGGACGAACATGCAGGCGATGAGGAATTCGATGCCGCGGCTGGTGGGCAGATTCAGGTGGATGGCGGCGGAGCTGATCTTTTGGCCGGCGGTGGGGTGGCAGGTGGGAGTGCGGCAGGTGTCGGCGACCTGATCGGGGTTGATGGAGGCTTTGCTGTCTTTGCGGCCGAGTATCTGGTGGACGTTCTGCATGGGGCCAACGTGGCAATCGAGGCATCCGGCGGCTTCGGTGCTGCCCAGGAGAATCGCCTTGCCATGGAAGCTGGCCAGATAACTGGAGACGGCGCTGGGGAGGTTGAATTCCTGTTGAATGCGTCGATCGCTGTGACAAAGGCCGCAGACTTTGACGATCTCCTGGTGACTGCGCGCGGGCTGGCTGCGGGCGTGGACGTGCCAGTAGGAGAAGCGGGTGTTCTGAGGCAGTTGCTCGTCGTGGCAGGTGTCGCAGCGTTTGATGGGGGCTTGCTGTTTGGCCCAGTTGTTACGCGTGCGGGCGAAGGTGGGCTCGTCGTGGCAGAGGAGACATTGGGTTTGATCGTCTCGCAGCGGGGAGCCGAGGATCTTGTTGGATTTGCCGAGAGCATCGCCGCCGTGGACGGAACTGCGGAGCATGTCCACGACGGACTGGTGGGAGAACCGGGCTTCGAGTTTGCTGTCGGAGGCCAGGTGGCAGGTCTTGCCGCAATCGACCGCGGTGATTTTGTGGTGGGGGAAGACCTCCACTTCGGTGCGGTTGTGACAATCGGTGCATTTGAGCCGGGCGTGAGGGCCGAGGCCTTGGCTGTAGTAACTGGGATCGACGTAGAACCGCTGGATGGTCTTGCCATCGTCGGCGATGCGAGCCAGGCCTCGATACTGGTGGCAATTGAGGCACCCTTCGGAATCGGCAGCTCTCGCTGGCAATGGGCTGGCGAGGATCGTCAGCGTCAGCAGTCCCAGGATTGTGATGAGCGGCGGTCGAAGCATTCTTTTACCCGGTTGAGGGTTGTTGATTTCGCGGAATCAGAACTCGTGGCAGTGCCGACACCATAGCTCGCCGCGTACGGGCGAGTTGACCTTGTTTTTGCTCACGAGTCGCATGGCGCGGTAACCCAACTCGCTGGCGGCGGGAAAAACGCCGTTCTGGTGAGGGTTGTGACAGGTGGTGCAGACGATGGTGTCGTCGGCGGTGCCGACCATCTTCGTGGGTTTGTTGTGGGCGGCCTTGGCTTGCGCCAGAGTCGCGGCTCCGAGCTTGCTCTTGAGGCCGGTCATTTCACGCACATACATGTAGGCGAGCATTTCATCGGAGAGCTTCAGGCCGATGTGGCCTTGGATCATGGAGTCTTCATGCTGGCCATGGCAATCGCGGCAGAGGGCTTGCAGGTCGGCCTTGAGAGAGGGATTGCCGGTGCGCGTGATGGCGGATCGGTCGAGGGGCTTGTCGTGACAGAAGAGGCATTTCTCTTCGATGATCTGATCGCTGTCCGGAAGGAGCATCACGTGGGGGTTGAGCTTCTGATAGGTTTCGGATTGATGGCAGTTCTGGCAGAAGGGTTTGGATTGTTTCCGGCCGGCCTGGAAATCGCGTAACAGCATGCGGTTGGCAGTGGGTCGGGAGACGGTTTCACTGCAGCCGGGCTTCATGTCGTGGCAGGTGAGGCAGGCCAGGCGGCCTTCGACCAGGGGCCAGTTCTGCGGACGCTGGAATCTCCCGGCATCGAGGGGCCGGCCAACGGGATGAAACTCCTGGGCGGCTTTGCGGCCGTCGTGACATTTGAGGCAGATCTCATCGGCGTGTTCGGGAGTCATGGGGAGTCTCTTGCCGTTTTCGAGGGTGTGGCAGGTGGCGCAGGCGTCGGGTTTCCAGTGGGGCGTGGACACTTTCTCGCGGCGGGGAGTGGCGGCGAGGGCTGCCCATGCAGTAACGCAGATGACCAGGAGAGGCCATTGATGCGTCGGTGCGAATTGGGATCGACGAAGATTCATGCAACCACTGATTGGGACTGAGCAACCGCTATGCCAGGGGGGCCTGTGGCGGTGCCACCCTAAATCCTTGGCTGGGCGGAGATTCGCGCTGCGATTCTCCGCTCACGCGGCGAGGGGTTCTCAGGATTGAGAAAACTGGGGGTGGGGCTCTTTCATCTGTGGTCGTGCCATTCGGGCGCGGGCCCATGGTGGATGGAATTCACCTCATTGAATCCTCGGAATCACCCTTTGCCGATGGGGACAGTGCTATGGGTTGTAACTTAGATCATTGTGGGTTTTGCCATGACAGGTCAGGGAACAACTGCCGCTGCGGTAGCCGCGGACGGTGAATTGGGGCTGGGTCTTGCCTGACGCGGGGCGCACGATGGAGATGTCGAAGTTGATCAATTTGCTGTTGTGCAGGGTGCTTCCCTGGGTGGAGGAGATGCCATGGGAATCGTGGCAGGCGGAGCAGGGAGCGCTGGTGCCGACGATGTGCTTCTTGTGCTGCTTGAAGGACTGGTCGCCCAGGATGCTGTTGCGATCGTGGCAGCGGTAGCAGAGGGCATAGGAACTGGAGCTTTCGGGGGTGTAATCCCGGGTCTCATAGCGGGCCAGCAACAGGGGCGACGCATTGGACCCGTGGGGCCCATTGGCACCGGTGCTGCCGGCGGCCTTGCTGGTATCGGAGGCATGGCAGTCGGTGCAGCGGATGATGCTGGCGGTTGTTAAGGGGGGACGCAGACTGGGGACATCGGTGTTTCGACCGGCGGCGGCTACCGGATGGTAGGAGACGGCCGAGGGCGCGAACTCCAGGCGGGTGTTGATCTGGGTGATCACGCGGCTGATGCGCGACTGCACCGCCTGTTGATCGTTGTGGCACTTGAAGCACACTTCGTATTCGAACTGGGCCTTGGGCACCGGAGCGCCGGCGAGATTGATGCCACCGATGTCGCCGAGCTTGGGCGAAACCGCGGGCGCGGCGGCGGTCTGGGATTTCATCGTGTGCCCCTCGTGGCAATCGGTGCAGGTGATGTTGTTGGGCAGATGATGCAACAGGGTCATGTCGGTGTGGGTGTCGTGAGGGCTGATCTTGTTGATGTCGGCGCCGACATTGGCTCCCTGGTTTGGGCCGGGGGCGCCGTTGTGGCAGGCCAGGCAGGTGCCGGTTACCGTCGTGCCCTTCAGCAGATACGTTTTGCTGGGTGCGGTGTGGGGCGTGTGGCAGGCATTGCACTGGGTGTGGTTGACGACGGTGGTGGTCCCTTGCTGGTGGCAGGAATTGCAGAGCTGCGAGTTGCTGTTGTCCATCACCAGGAAGCTGCCATAAGTGTTGTTGTGAGCATCATGGCAGCTGGTGCACTGCATTTCCTGACGCGAATCCAGATGGATCGACGGGGGCAATTGCGTGGGTTGCTTGAGCTTCAGGTTGCGCGCAGTCAGGGCCGAGTCGTAGCGGAAGGAGATCGGGTGATCGTCGGAGAGATCGGTGCCGAGATTCGAGGCGCCGGGGGGGAGGGTGGTGATTCCGCCGGACATGGCGATGGGCTGGCCGCGGGAGAGCACGCTGCCGACAGCGATGGTGCCGTCGTGGCAGGACAGGCAGAGCTTCGAGGTCCCTGTGGGCTGGCCAGGCGCGGCCTTGAGCGAGGGGCTGGAATAGACGGTGTAGGCGTTCAGCGGCACATTGCGGTTCCAAAGGGGCTGGATGGGGGCGGCGTTGTGCGGCGTGTGGCAGAAGATGCAGATCTCCTGCTCGGACCGGGCGCGGACGGTTCCGGGGCCGGCGGCGGAGAGGTTGTGCGGGCTGTTCACGATGCTGCTGATCTGCCCCAGGGCCGTTCCGGTGCAAATTCCGATCAGGAGGATGACCAAACCGGTTTTCATGGCTGTTTCTCCGGGACGTAATCGAGTACCTGCACGCGGCGATTGTAGGAGTCGGCGATCCAGAGACGATCCTGGGCAT
>JBLNDH010000563.1:0-2987 GCA_050261455.1 Bacillota bacterium | reverse complement strand
GGGCATGAGGTCCGACAATCGCGCCGGCCAGCAGATAGCCGACGATCGCGCTTTGCCGATAGCGCTCGGCCAGCGTGCCCAGCAGCAGAGCTGCGAGCAGGAGGATGAGCACTTCGATGAGGACGGTCCAGCTTTCCACCCAAAGACTCCTTGGCCTATAGGATACCGTGGGCATGGGAGAGCACGCACCTGGGCGGGCGCGTGGGGGACGGCTGCCCGGAGTATCGATGCAGCGTCTGATTGTCTATCAGATCGGTTGTTTGAGGGGAAGGGTCAAGGTTGGGCGTGATTGAGGGGAAGGAGCGGGAGGCGGAGAAAACCCGAATCCCGAAGCCCGAATTTCGAATCAAAGCCCAATGACGAATGGGACAGCGTGTGAAGGGGAGGATTGGAGTCCGGGGCTGCGAAGGGCAGGCATGGGCGGAGAGCGAGTGGCGAAACGAGGTGTTCAGCGTCAGGGGAGGAGCCGGGGTGGCGCGGCGTGAGAGCGGAATCTTCGGCTTGCGTGCTTGAACTGGGGCAATAGATCTGCTTTTTTTGCAGAGGGGATCGGTGACTTCATGATTGACGGGGTGGGGGGCGATGCTATATTCGTTTTGCGTTAGGCTGCTGCGCTGGGATACGAATCTGATGGTCATTTTGAAAAGGGGAACGGGCACCCGCTTTTGTATGCCAGTGACCATTCCTGTCACGTGAGGAGGCGACACATGCTGCGCGGGCTCTGGAGGCGATCACGGGCGCGTACGGGATCCGATCGGGCTTCTTTGCGGGCGGCGGTGCTGCGGCCTGCTGTGCTGGAGGCGATGGAGCAGCGGTTGATGCTCAGCGCCGATCCGATCATCACGGAGTTCATGGCGGACAACAAGCACACGCTGAAGGATGGGTTTGGGAGTTACTCGGATTGGATTGAGATCTACAACCCCGATTCGGCGCCGGCGAGCCTGGCGGGATGGTACTTGACCGATACGGCGAAGGATCTGCGGCAATGGCAGTTCCCGGCGATCAGCGTGCCGGCGGGGGGATACCTGGTGGTCTTTGCCTCGGGACGGGATGTGCGGATTGCGGGGCAGGAACTGCATACGAATTTTCAGTTGGCGGCGGATGGGGAGTATTTGGCGCTGGTTAAACCAGATGGCGTCACGATCACGTCGCAGTATGGGCCGAAGTATCCCAAGCAGGTGCCGGATCTATCGTTCGGGTTGGCGGCGCAATCGAGTACTGCGAAGCTGGTGTCGGCGGGGGCGGCGGCGAGCGTGCTGGTGCCGGGGAACGATATGGGGTTGGAGTGGACGGGGGCGTCGTTCGATGATAGGGCCTGGCCGATCCATGGGCCGACGGCCGTTGGATTTGACGCGAGCGGCGTGGGGCAGTTTTCCGTGACTGAGGCGTGGAGTTCGGCGGCGCTGAACAACATCGACGATGCGATCAACTTCCTGAGCAGCGGCCGGGGGACAATCTACAACTACAGTGCGTCGGTGATCAATCTGCGGGATTCGGACTCGCAGGACGGGAATTTCTGGGATGGGACGCTTTTCAAGGGGGACAAGCCGGGCCAGGATCCGAATTTCGCGTTGCGGATCACGGGAACGATTCATGTTCCGACCAGTGGCGAGTGGACGTTTGGGGTGAATAGCGATGATGGTTTCCGGCTAAAGATCCAGGGGGCGAGGTTTACGAGTACGTCAGACTGGGAGACGACGGTGTCCGGGGACACGATGACTCACGCCAACGGCAGGCCGCAGATGGACTCGCTGGGGGTTGCCGAGATTGACGCCGGCGATCACGCGGTGGAACTGTACTTTTACCAAGGGTACGGCGAGGCCGAGGTGGAGTTCTTCGCGGCCGAGGGCGCCAAGAGTTCCTACTGGGACGGCGGCTTTGCACTGGTGGGGGATGTGTACGGCGGCGGCCTGGCGGTCGTGGGGACGAAGGATCAGATCAAGACGGACATCCAGGGCGCGATGCTCAACAAGAACGCGTCGGCGTACGTGCGTGTGCCGTTCACGGCCAGTGACGTGGATAATCTGGGGCGGATGGTGCTGCGGATGCGATACGACGATGGGTTTGTGGCGTATATCAACGGCCACGAGGTGGCGCGAAGCGAGAATGTGCCCTCCACGGTGAAGTGGAACTCGGCGGCGACGAGCGAGGGAAGTGATGCGGATGCCGCGGTGTTTGAGGATTTCGACATTTCCAATGCAATTGGGTTTCTGAACCGTGGGGGGCAGAATGTACTGGCCATTCAGGCCCTGAATGCCGCAGCGGATAATCCCGATCTGTTGGTCTGGCCGGAGTTGGTTGCCAGTACGAGACCTGCGATTCTCGATCAGCCGCGGTATTTGCTGACGCCAACGGCGGGGGAGATCAACACCAGTGGCATGGACGCACTGGGGCCGGTGATCACCGACGTGACCCGCGATGTGGCTTTGCCGAAGGACAGCGACAACGTCGCGGTGACGGCGAAGGTGACCAAGGCGATAGCGACTGTGGCGGGCGTGAATTTGCACTATCGGGTCAATTACGGCTCGGAAGTGGTCGTGCCGATGCTCGATGATGGGAAGCATGGCGATGGCAAGGCTGGGGATGGGGTGTATGGCGCGAGTATTCCGGGGAGTGCGTCGCGGCCGGGGCAGATGGTGCGCTATTATGTGACTGCGAGCGATTCGGGGAGCCGACCGTCGCGGTGGCCGTTGATTCCGGCGGCCGATCCGGATCCGATCAGCACTCGCAAATGGCCGGAGTACGAGGGATTCATGATCGCGGATCCGTCGGTGAATAGCAGCCTGCCGACGCTGTACTGGTTCATCGAGGATCCTGGGTCGGCAACGAGCCGGCAGGGGACGCGGGCGTCGATGTACTACAACGGGCAGTTCTACGACAACGTGTTCTGCCGGGCGCGGGGCGGGTATTCGACTGGCGGGACGTAGGTGGAGTTCAACCGGGGGTTTTACTTCCAGTTCGATCCGAACCTCGACCCCGTGGCCGAG
>JBLNDH010000562.1:0-9828 GCA_050261455.1 Bacillota bacterium | reverse complement strand
ATGCCTCCTCCAGATGCTTCCACTGCCGCTTTTCCACTTCGGTCTGCACCAGCGTATAGCCGATGTCCACATGCGAATGCGGCAGCAGATACACCTCCCACTTCCGAACGGGCTGGAGCGTCTGCTGCTGCGAAGCAATCGTCTTGCCAGCCACGTCCACCGTGATCGCGACACTCGTCTCTTTCTCCACCGCCGGGACAACCGCATCGATGGTCTGCGAGCCCGCCTTCAGCGACACCGGCATAGGCTCCGCACCCGCCACTCGCACGACCGCCTCGGCGGGCTCGCCAAAGTGTCGCACGGGGATCTGCAGCGTCTGACACAGCTGGCCATTCTTCTCAATCAACGCCGGCACCGATCGCACGGCACCGACCACGGTCCCCTGCACCGGCGCCATCTCCACACCTGTCGGGATCTCCAGGCCAAGCCAGTCATACAACACCCAACTGCCGGAAACGGTGGTGATATCAATCTCATTGACGCCCGCCTTGAGCAACTCAGCCGGGAACGCCACCGCGAACTTGAATTCCTTACCCTTGGCAGCCTGCCCACGCACGGAATCGTCCCCCCCGCCGCGGGGCGTCGCCTGTTTGAACGATTGGCCATTGATGTCGATCCGCATCTTCGGCGGATTGCCCCAATGCGTGTCCACCAAATCAAACACTAGCCGGCAGCCACCGGCCTTGGGCGGATTCTTCACGCCGAAAACCACCGTAAATGTATGCGGCTTGCCCCCAGCCCAGACATCCACGGGCCCCGGCTGAACATACGGCCAGTCCTGCTCCGACTTGCCCTGCCCAACCACAAAAAAGCCATCCTCCCTCAGGCGACCAAAGCCATTGGGAGCCAGTGCAAACTCGGCGAAATTGTTGTCCGCCTTGCCAATCTCCCACAACAGCACCGGTTGATCGGCTGCACGCGATGGGAGGGGCAGAGCCAATCCGATGGCCAGCGTAAGCAGTATTACGAACCGACGGAAAGTCCATGAGCCGAACATGAGCAGTCTCCTCGTCTCCCACATCCTTTTCTAGCGAGCATTGTACAACCCGAAAGCGCTGATCGTCGGGCAAGCCAGGGACTTGTCAACCACCAGCCGCACGCGCTGCGCCGTCACCGGCTCGAAACGATCCAGCTTCTTGTGGCCGATCGTGGTCCCCTTCGACAGCACTTGCCATGAGCTGCCGTCCCAGTACTCCACGACATACGATTCGACTCGCTGTCCCAGCGCGATGGCTTCCTGCAGGCACGCGATGTTGAACGTCGTCGGCATGCCCAGATCCACCTCGATCCAGCCTGTCGTCTGGTCATCATCCGTCGCCCAGTAGGTGTCGGGATTGCTATCCAAAGCCCCGCCAGCAGCGAACGCTTCATTCTTCTCTCGCGTATTGCTTGCGATGGCCTTCTTCCCCGCCGCCAGGTCCGTCTTGAAAATCTCGTCCAGCTTCGCCCGGAACTCCGCCAACCGCTTTACATCCGGCTCAGACAGAAGCCCCTCTTTATTCGGCGGCACATTCAACAGCAGCAGACTGTTCCGCCCAACCGACTTGAAATACAAATCGACCAGGTTCTCAAGAGAGCGGACCTTCTCATTCTCGCTCTGGTGCCAGAACCATCCCGGACGGATGGAGACATCGGATTCGCCGGCGCGCCAGATGGTCCCGCCCCGATCACCATGCTGCAAAGAACGGATCGGCTCACGGAACCCATCCGCGGCTTTCCCGGGCTGGACCCAGACCGCCGGATCCACCGTCGCCCAGCACGGATCCCCGGCAATGCCCTGCTCGTTGCCGATCCATCGCACATCCGGCCCCGCATCCGAGAACATCACCGCCCGGGGTTGCAACTTGCGAACGATCCCGAAAAAGCCGGCAAAATCATACTCCTGCTTCTTACCATTGGGCCCTTCCCCACACGCCCCGTCAAACCACACCTCCGCAATCGGCCCATAGTTGGTTAGCAGCTCCGTCAGTTGCTTCTTGTAATACTCGTTGTATCGGGGCGAGTCGCCATAGCTTGCCTCATGCCGGTCCCATGGCGAGAGGTAAAGCCCCACCTTGATCCCCTGCTCGCGAAACGCTTCCACAAACTCCCGCACCAAATCGCCTCGGCCATCCTTCCACGGGCTGCTCCTTACTGAATGCTCGGTGTACTTGCTCGGCCAAAGGCAGAATCCATCGTGATGCTTGGCCGTCAGGATCGCCAGCTTGAACCCACCCGCCTTGGCCGCCGCCGCCCACTGTCGCACATCCAACTTCGTCGGGTTGAATATCTTCGGATCTTCCTTGCCTTCGCCCCATTCCCGATCGCTGAACGTATTTACGCCAAAATGCAGGAACAGGCTCAACTCCCCCCGCTGCCAGGCCAGTTGCGCCGGCGTCGGCACCGGCGTCAGCGGTTTTGGCGCCCCTGCCATGGATGGTCCAGCAACGCAGCACAGAAGGGCCAGGATGCCCAGAGCCTTCATTTGGCACGTCATGTTCATCGCCTCCTCTATTTCGCAGTCAACTCGAGCGCTGCATCGCCTGACAGATGGAGAATAAGCAGCCCTTCCTCTTTCCGATACTCATAAAGATCCGCCGCCGCCTCAGCGCCATTCACCCGAACCTGCGGCAGGTCTTTACGCCCGGCAATCAATACATGATACCGTGGCCGAATGCATTCCCCCACCTTGAACGATACTCGCTTCGATTCCTCCCGCACCTCCGATAGCCGCCCCGGTACATGCACCAGCAGGCCTGCCGATCGGAACGCGTGAAAACTGTAAACCGGCGGCTGCCCATACAGTCGCACCGCATTGGCCTGCACCGTCCCCGGATTGATGGCTGCATCATTCCGCTGCCCGCCTCGCAACCCAAACGAGTCCGGCAGCAATCCCTGTCGTTCCGGATCGCGCCCTGCCGGCCAGGTCTGTTGAATGCCCGATGCCGTAATCCCATCCGCCAATTGCTTCCAAGGCCCACCCCCATCATGTTCCGCGAGCTGGTACAACGCATCGGCATACACCAGCCCGCACCACTGCACCGGCAATCCCATCCAATTCGGCGCCTTCCACCAGGTCGCTCCATAAACCGCAATCGTCGCATAGGGCCCCACCGGACGATTGGCCGGGTTCACCAGATACACAAACGGCACGCCCGTCCACGCCCAATACCTGGCCATTTCCAGGAAATGCACATCCCCCGTCAGTTCATACCCCCGAACATACGCGTGCACGAGATTCGCCGATGCCAGGATGTCAGGCGTGTGCAGCGGGCATTCCCACGTCTGCGCCCCGCGGGGCACAGTGTTGATGAACTTGTCCATCGCCCGCAAAACACGCAATCCTTCCGCAATAAGCTTCGGATCACCCGAAACGCTCGCCGCCTCCAGCACCGTCATCACCAGCTGCGACGTCAGCCCATTGGCATCCTTGGCGAAATGCGTCTTGCCATAGTCCATCTTGTCCGACGCCCGATACAGCACCGACCCATCCGGCTCGAATCGACTGAGCAACGCATAGCCATGCTGGCGAGCCAACGCCACATTCTCCGCCACATGCCCATACAACAGCGCCGCCACCGGATACCGCACATGCGAAACCGCCGCCGCGTTGTACCGGGCGGGTTCCACCTCGGCCAAGGCTGCTTTCGCCGCATCCTTCAGACGCCCCGCCAATGTCGAGTCACTCGTCTTCACCGCCAACCATTCCATCCACATCGCCGCATCCGCCGCCGGATTCGGCTGGAATCCCCCGGGATACGCATGCCGATACCGGTTCCCCTCCCGGACCTTCGAATCCATCCATCCCCCCGCCGCCAGCTTCGCATACTGCTGCAGATCCATTCCCGACTGCGGAACCTGTGGCAGGCCGCGCAACGCCACATACTTCTGCACCGCGGCAACAACACTCTCGCCCCGACCGCCAATAAGGGTCGCTCGCAATCTCAGAGGCTCGCCGGCCTTCAATGTTCTCGGAGCATGCGGCAACAGACTCCCCTCAATTCGGTTATTTCCATCCGATCCCGGATACATCAGCCCCATCACATGCCCACCCAATTTGAACAGCCGGTCCGGCGAATCAAACACCGCACTGATCTGATCCTGCGGTTCCCAGATCAAGCCGATATACCGTCCCTCCGCCACCACCGCCATCATGGGAAACGTGATCTTCAGCGAATCCGGCACCTGACGCTTCGCCCCCGGCCCGATGATATCAGCCTCCGAACTGCTCGGCTCATCTTTATCCAGATACTCCAACCCCGGAAAAACCGCCTGCATCTTCTGTTCGCCAAAGGCGTCAGCTCCCACCACGATTGTAAACACCGGCAGGAAGACCACCTCGCGATCCCGATCGACCGTGACTTCCGTCTCCACGTCGATGGTCTCGCTCTTACGGACGGAGAATCGCTGCGCGATCTGCCAGGTCGCTCCATCCGGGTCCTTCGCCCCTGACACAACCAACAGTCCCCCACTCTGCGGGCCCACCTGAACCTTCGCCGCCTGGGCCAGATCGAGCCAGCGAGTCTCGCCACCCCGCTGATATCCAACCACGGGCCGATTAAACCCCGTCCCCATCTTCTGATCCGCCACGCTCAAAACAAACCCGCCAACTTCAGTTTCCGAGTGCACCAGCGTCAATTCTCCCGATTCCACCCGCGGCCCATTGTCCCGAACCGCAGGCTTCCCCGGCTTCGGCCACGCCGGCTCCTTCAGCGCAATCCGCTTCTCAAACGCCAGCGACGAAACCACCACCCTCCCCTTCGATCCCGGCGGGTCGATCCGCAAATGATACCCCCGCCCCATGGCCGGGAACGGGATGCGAAACTCCTCCCATTCCCCCGCCCGCACCGGCAGCCGCACCGAGTCTTCTTCCGTGGCATACCGTCCCGCCGTAAAGTAGAACACCTGCACCATCCCCTCTTGCTCCGCCCTCATCCGCAGCCGCATCCAGAGCATCTGCCCCTCCGGATAATCCCGCGCCGGCCCATGGATGTAGGGATCGCTCCCCGAAATCTCGATCGCCAGCCCCTCCGCCGTGTGCTCCACCTTCGCCACATCATGCGCCGCCTGCCACCCCTTGCAGTCATCAGGCTTGGTGAAGTCGAATCCGACAACCGCTTGCCCCAGGCACACGCTCGATTGCAGCAGACCCCAAAGGATCGCCCCCACCCCAATGACGCTGCGATAACCTGCTCGCCGCACTGACATATCCACTCCTTCGCCGTCTCATCCCCCACACGCTTGTGGTTTCGCGGACCCAACCCCGCCCTTCCGCCCATCCCCCCATTGACCTGTCACACCCATTCACCGGGGCACAGGCGTCTTCTGCATCGCCTCTTCGATGATGTGCTCGTTGCGGATGCCCCCGTACTTGGCCTTGGTATCCAAAACGATCCGATGAGCCAGAACCGGAATCGCCAGTTCGCGCACATCATCCGGCACTACATAATCGCGACCCTGCATACAGGCAACTGCCTGGGCCGTACGGTACAACGCCAACGATCCACGCGGCGAGATCCCCAGTCGCAGGCGCGTATCGCTCCGGGTGAACCCCACCAGCCGAACGATATAGTCCGCCACCGTTGGATCCACCTTCACCGTCTTGATATACGCCTGCAGATCGAGCACAGCCTGGCAGGACAGCACCGGCTCCAGGGCCTCAAACGGATGACTGTCGTTCTGGCTGTACAGCACCTCAACTTCGTGGGCCGGATCCGGGTACCCCATCGCAATACGAACCATGAACCGATCCAGTTGTGCCTCGGGCAGCGGATACGTCCCATGAAACTCCACCGGGTTCTGCGTGGCAATCACGAAAAATGGATCGGGCAGCACCCGGGGTTTGCCATCCACACTCACCTGTTTCTCGCTCATCACTTCCAGCAGAGCCGACTGCGTGCGCGGCGACGTCCGGTTGATCTCATCCGCCAGCAGCACATTGGCAAACACCGGCCCCTCGCGAAACGTAAACGAGCCATCCTGCGGACTGTAAAAGCTGCTTCCCGTGATGTCCGCCGGCAACAGGTCCGGCGTAAACTGCACGCGCCGAAAGACTCCATCGATCGATCGCGCCAGCGACTTGGCCAACGTCGTCTTGCCTGTCCCCGGAACATCCTCCAGCAACGAATGCCCGCCGGACAACATCGCGATGAGCAGCAACCGGATCGATTCTGCCTTGCCACGGATGACCTTCGCCAGGTTTTGCTCAATTCGCTTCACATTGGCGGCGAACTCGCTGTTCGTCAACGTTGCCGAACCATTTGCTTGTGCCGTATCCATTCACCATCATCCTTGCATGATCACGTAAAATGCCGTTCATCGCACTCGGCGCCGCCGCTCCAGATCCTTAAGTAAATCGCGCAGCCGCTCGACGCCCTTATCACCCGCTCGCTGCCCAAACCGTACATCATCGTATTCGGCCACGAATGCGTGGAGCTCCTTCACATCCAAGGCCGCCAGGCTTTTCCGCTCTCGTACAATCGCCGCCAAGTGCTCCCGCCAGGTCCGGTCGGCCGAGCAGGGGATCCCGCATTGTCTCATCAGCCGCTCATACCCAATGGCAACGCTTGCCAGCCCGCCTTGCGGGTAAGTGCAACTGACCACCCGGGTTCGCCTTGGCCGGTGCCGCCACCATTCCCATATCCACCGCCCAACCATGAACACCACAATGCATCCTCCCCCCAGCACCATCGCCCGTTTCCAGTCCATCCCCAGCACCCACTGCCGCAGCACATTCCACCCATCCTGCAGCCGCTCTTGGATCTTCTGCCATAGACCGATGCGCCCAAACGCCTGATCCGGCCGGCCAGATTCCGGCGTAGCATCCACCGTGATCCAGCCGACGCCATCAATCCAGCACTCCGCCCACGCATGCGCGTCGCGCTGCCGCACCACCATCGCATTCTCGCCATCGGTCTCATGGACGTAGTACCCCGTGACCAGCCGCGCCGGCACCCCCATGCATCGCAGCAGGATCACCGCCCCGGACGCGAAGAACTGGCAATGCCCCGCCTTCTTGGTCAAGAGGAACTCGCAGACCGGATCCCCCGTCGCCGGCTGCGTCCACAGGCTATACGCGTGATTGGCCTGCAAATGCTCCACCACTGCCTGCACCCGCCCCCTCGCATCGGCCGTACCAGCAATCTGATTGGCCAAGCCCCGCACCCGTGGATCGATCTCCTCCGGAACCAGCAAACACCGCCTCCGCTGATCATCGCTCAATCGTGAACAGATCGGCCCCTGGAACTCCGGCCGCCCCAGAATCACCTCGTACACATACGATGAACCATCGTCCACTGAAGACCGGATGATTCGATCCTCTTCCCTGTCCCACTCCGTCTTGCTTTCCTTGGCAGGAATGACCCCCGCCGCATCCAGGGGAACGTATAGCAGGCTCACATCATCCACCAGTCGGGTGATCCGCAGGCGTCTGCCCTCCGCTTTGCTCCCCAACTGTTCCAGCCCGACGAGATCGAAATTCCGCTCGCTCAGGCCAGGCCCCCAGGTCTCGTTGACATAATCATCAAAACTGATGCCGCGCAGGTGCCCCCCGCCCCATGCCCCTTCCACCCGAAGCATGCGCGTCGGTGACGGCTGAATGTTATACGCCATCTTCACCCGCGAGGATGGCGAAATGGGAATATCCGGCGCCGACCGCACCTTCTTGAAGATCCTGGCCAGCGGGTAGATCGTGATGTTCTCCCCATACGACCTCAGCATCCCCGCCGTCGCAAACCCAATCGCCAGCGAAACAATGACCGCACTCCATCGCCGCGTGACGGTCCACCGCGCAGACCCCTGCCTTGCAGTACGACTTGTTCCCTCGAAATGCCGAAACGATATCGCCAGGAACAGCGCATACACCGGCGCTAGGAACTGAATGTACCGCTGCTCATACGTATTGGTGGCCACCGCCATGATCAGCGCGGACAGCAGCAGCACCTCCCCTCGCGGCAGATCCGTCATCCGTTTCTGCCACACCTGAATCACCATCTCCGCTGCACACAGGTAACCAAACACATTGGTGTACTCGGGATCAAACAGCCAGTACGTGCCTCGGGCACGCGCTTGCGAGCCCGTTACGATCACGACACTGAACAGCAAAACACGCAGCGGCCAGAGCAATAGCAGGTGCCTTGGCAGTCGAATACGGGTGATGTACGTCCCCAGCAGCGTCAGCCCGATCAGGGGCAGCCCGTGGAAATCCGGGGCATTGCAGTACAACGTCCCCATCGACACCAGCGCAGCCGCAATCATCACCCATGGCAGGCGATTGGGCACCACGCGGGTTGTCAGTTCGACCTCTGCCATTACGCCCTACAGTTCCTCAATTCCCCGTCGAAAATCCGCCTGCGACAAAACCGGGATCGGCCCCAGCAGATCCCCCTCCGCCAGCGGATTCAGCGTGCACTCGCCATCACGCACAATCACCACCTTCACGCCCGCCCCTTGCTGGCGAAGCCTGTCCACGAAGTCCCGCCTCGCCGCGTTCCAATCCAGAAAAACACAAATCACCGTCGTAATCCGCGAGAGATTCTCCATGATCTCCGGCTCGATGACCTGGAAAGGCTCCTCCGGGTTCTCCTTCACGCACGCCAGGATATCCAGGATCTGATCCAGATACGCCAGACTGCGCCCCGCCGTCAGGTGGTATAGATTCGGCCCGGCCGCAAACAGATCCACCAGGTACTCCTGCCGCGCCATGTAGTCGGAGATGGCCGCCCCCAGCGATACCGCCCGCTCAAACGCCTCTCGCACAACCGGCTTGGCCCCTTTGGGAATGTGCGTATCCAGCACAACGGCAACCCGCAGGTAATACTCATCCCGGTACTCCCGCACGATCGGCTTGCACAGGCGGGCCGTCGCTCGCCAGTCGATGTCCCGAATATTGTCCCCCTCGCGATATTCCCGATTTCCAATGAACTCAAACGATTCCCCCAAACTCGATGCCAGCGCCACACCTCCCGGATGATACCGCCGCCCCGTCGGAAGCTGCAGTTGTGCCAACCTCGTGAACTGCGGATAGACCATCACCATCCGGTCCTCCACAACCCGCTGCGACGCATTGAGCAAGCCAAAAGGAAAATCGCTCTGGATTCGATACCCCTGCAGCGTGTACACCCCCCGCCGCGGACAACTTAGCCCCATCCGAACCCGAGTCTTCTCTCCCCGTTTCAACGCCGGCACCGCCACGCCTCCTTCCGGGGATGCATCCACTTGCCCCGGCAATCGGTGCGGCAACACCACCAGATCAACCCCACCCCACCGCCCCACCTGCTCCACATCCACATCCACCGGCATGATCTCCCCCGCGCACACCCGCTGCGCATGTTGCACCTTCAGCACCACGCGAGGCCGCAACAGCACCATCGCCGCCAACGCCACCACCCAAATCCCAAACAGATAGGAGAAAACCACGTATCCCTGGATCTGCAACGACTGCCCCCCATACGCAATGAACATCACCGTCGGCCAAATGAACCACCGCCCCGCCTTGGTCAATCGTTCAGTATAAAAATACCAGATCCATCGAAACAACGAGCTTCGCTTGAGCGTGGGAAACCCCACCTCTTTCGTCGGCGATAGAGAGAATCCTTTCAGCCTCATCGCAGATGCCCCGATCCCTGACACCTTGCAAGCATTTTATATTCGCACAACGCGGCTTGGCCCATTATCAAAAGACCGCCCCATCCTGCAACAGCACTGATCCCCCGATTCACACGGACTGCCCCTCGTCCTTGCGCCCCCCACTCCTACCCTCCTTTGCCTCTTCCCTCCCTTCGTGCCTCCGTGCCTTCGTGCCTCCGCGTCTCTTGTATCTCTCGCACCATCGTCTCGCGTGCCTCTTCC
>JBLNDH010000561.1:0-3022 GCA_050261455.1 Bacillota bacterium | reverse complement strand
CCGGCGTCAGCGGCGTGCGCAGCTCGTGGCTTAGCGAGGCCAGGAACTGATCCTTCGCCGCACTGGCGGCCTCGGCCTGCTCTTTGGCCTGCAGCAGAGCCTCTTCCGCGCGTTTTCGATCTGTGATATCCACTGTCACGCCGATGCAACGTACCGGCTGCCGCTGCGGACCTTCGCCGGCGAAGAACGCATGCCCGCGAGCCGTGCGCCATTGGATGGTGCCATCAAGCCGAATCAGCCGATACTCCACCATATACTCGCCCGATCCCGCAGGATCGAGGGCGCGGCGAGTGGCTTGCTGAACAGTCTCCCGATCCTGAGCATGCACCGAAGCCAAAAACTGGCCCAAGGTCATGGTGATCTGCGGAGCCTCCCCCCAGACTCCGCCGGTGTTGGTCCACGTCAACTGATCGGTTCGAGGGTTGTAGTCCCAAGCCATCATTTGGGCTGCCGCAACCGCCAGCCGGAACCGTTCTTCGCTCTCTTTCAACGCCTGCTCGGCTCGTTTGCGGTCAGTGATGTCCATAATCGTCCCGAATATCCCGGCGACCTCGCCGGTCGGACCACTGAAGGAGCGGCCAATGCTGTGAATGTCGCGAATGGAACCATCGGGACGAACCACGCGGTATTCGATGGTGTATGACATGGCTCTGTCGCACGCCTCATCGGCCACCTGTTGAAACCGAGCGCGGTCCTCGGGGTGAATCCATTGGATGAACTCACGCACCGTCGGCGCCCCCTGTGCGGGATCGCGGCCGCAGATGCGAAACGTTTCGGCTGACCAGGTGACATGACCAGACGGCAAGTCCACGCGGTAACTGCCCGTGTGGGACATCGCTTGCGCCTCGGCCAGATCGGCTTCCCGTTGCTTCAGTTGATCCTCGGCTTGTTTTCGCTCAGTGATGTCATGAACGACGGAGTGAATGCCTATGACCCCGCCGGCATCGTCCTTAACCGGGTAGTAGTTGACCATCTAGTATCGCAGCACGCCCGGCTGGGCAGGCGACATGGCGCTGATTTCTTGGTTAACCACCGGTTGCCCAGTCTGGAGAATCCGCCGGTGGATCGGCTCGATTATGTCAGCAAGGTAATCGGGAAGCACCTCGCGAAAGGTGTGGCCCAGATGCTCGGCGGCGGGTCGACCGTTGATCGCCGCCAGCCGATCATTGATGCTGCGGTAGCGCAGTTCGGCGTCCATGAAGCCTAAACCGATGGGCGCACTGGCATAGATCGACTGCAATTCAGCGAGACGATGGCGGGAGGTTTCTTCCGTTCGCCGTAGAACTCGACAAAGATAGCTGATAAATAGACCGCACAAGCCGAAGAGAAAGAGGCTCAGCAGTTCATACGGCCCGGCGAGGGAAAAGAAGGCCCAGCGGGGCTGGTAGAAGAAATAGTGGCTGGCCAAGACGCTCAGGACCGTGGCCAACAAACCCGGCCAGAAGCCGCCCACCACGGCGGTGACCATGATACCGAAAATGAAGACAACAAAAGGCGCTTGATCGCCGAGCCACGGAGTCATCGCAAAGCGGGCAAGCGTACAGGCGACTGTGGCCAAGACGGCCATCACATAATGGCGGAAACGCGGTGGACCTTGATCCCAAAGTGAGGCAATCGGCATGGGGCTGTTCCTGCCAGACAAGCCGGGCTCAACTGATCTATAACAACGGTCACTTTAGCAAACCTGGCGTCTGCATCGCACAGGCCCGTCATATTAGGCCATCGGTATTCCTAATGTCCTCTGGCCACACACGACTCCAAGCCTTTGCACTGATTCTGACGATACTCGAAGTAAAAATGGATGTGCCCGCCCATCGCCCACATTTCACTCCACCCCGGCGTTCCTCACGCCGGGGAATGGCTCCACATTTCATTGTAGTGGCCGGCATTCGCTCTTCGTGGTTGCCACCATAAGCTACGCATCTCCATATGTGAATAGCAGGTTATTCAGGCCGACCATAGATGCCTTCGGCCGTGGGGACAGCCCGGGCACCCCATATGAAAGCTGTCGGTTTGAACGGGCTGGGTAAACGAAGACTGGTATGGCGCTTTGCCCAACTCGCCGGCAGGAGCCGATGCACCGTCAAACCCGCCGGGAATGCATGAGAAACCGCCAACCTCGCTCCGCGGCCATTTCCTCGACGCCCAATCGTTTCGCCAGCCGCCCGAAGTAATCCTGCTACAGCACCGGCTTGGCACTGAACAGTTGAGCCAGCACCGGGAGCGTCTGTTGCGACGGGGGCTTGGCTGCCGCCTTCACCCCCACTCCTTCCGTCTGCACGGGCACTTCCTCCTCCGCCAGCATCCCCGCTTGCGTGATGAACGCGGAGTCGATCAGGAAGTAATCGTCCCCATCCACCACGCCATCGAAGTTCACATCACCGTTCTGGTAGCCATGTAGTTGAGAGATGAAGCCGCTATCCACCAGGAAGTAATCGTCGCCATCGATCACCCCATTCAGGACCACATCGCCATTCCAGCTGTACATCACCAGGATGTCATTCTCATTGACAGACTGCCCGTCAAAGGTGGTCAGAATCGGCTTCCCGTCCTTCTCGTTGAGCATCACCGCCAGGCCGGTCTGGTGGTTGGCTTGAGCCGCACTGCTAGTCAGGCCCGTCCCTTGCCACTGGCCCTCACTACCCCGGGCTGACTTGATGGCATTGGAGATCGCCGCCAGAACCGCCTGCTTCGTCTCGGGGCTGGCGTTGACGATCAGGTCATGGTCGGCCAAATCCAGCACAGCGGTTGGGCTGAAACTCAGAACGCCCAGACGCTGGGAGCTGGCCAGCTTCACCTGGCTGTCGTTCTCCAGGTACAACTCCAGTCCCGCCAGGTTACTGGCCAGGGTGTATTGGCCGCCCTGCAGACGCAGCCGGCTCAGACTGCTCAGGGGGATGCTCTGGGTCGGCGGAGCTTGGTCGGGCGGGGTGTTGCGGAAGACCTCCAGGGTGGAGCCGGCGATGCGCAGGTGGAAGCTATCCGCCGCGGAGCCGACCAGGGCAAGCTCATCGTTCTGATA
>JBLNDH010000560.1:0-14288 GCA_050261455.1 Bacillota bacterium | reverse complement strand
GCTTACCGGCGGCACCTCCAGCTCGACCACGGGCACCCCCAGCTCCGCCTCAATCATCCCACGCAGGACTTTCCCTTCAAGGGCGCAGTGGCTCGCACCCGGAATCCGCGAGATCAACACGGCTTCGGCGCCGAATTCGCGGGCATCCTGGCAGATCCGCGCAGCCCGATCCCGCGACGGCCCCACCATCGGATCCGCGAGCACCATCCGTGCCAACGACTCCATCGGCGGTAGATCCTCCGGAATCTCGTCCAGCGCATGACAGAACAGGAAATCCGTCCCACACAGCCGGCCGCCGGCGCCTTCCAGCAGATTCATCGCTTGCAGGTCGGCGACGGGATTCACCCAGAAGATTCGCGCAGCATCACCACGAAGCACGCCCTGACTCAGTGCTATGCGCCGCCGGACCTCATCCAACAGGTCCTTGTATATAGCGAGCGTTTCCTCACGATCCGAGCAATAGTGAATCGCAAGCATCTCGGCAATCAGCAATTCCAGTGCAGGCAGAGGGCACTTGGCAGCGGTGAAGACCAGATGTCGAAGCTCGCGAAGCAGTCGGCGGGCACGGTTGGCAATTCGGATGCTATCGGCAAGCATGGCATCGGTCAGCTCTTGATGGCAGGCATCGCAGAGCAATTGCCGCAGCCGGTTCAATTCGGCGCGGACGAATGTGACTTGGCTCACCGGCGCCACAAAGCCGCCAGGCAGCGTGAGGGCGGGCTCATTGGGCTCCGGCCGGCGGCGGGCGGGCATTTCCCACCAGGTGATGGAGTACCCGATCGAATTCAGCCGCTGGGCGATCGCCGAAAAGTCATCGCACGTGGCGCCGACACAGCAAGTCAGAAGGTCCGGCTTTGGGAAATGCTCGCCGGTGACGAACGCGCCGAGCATGGCACGCACCGGGCAAAACGACTCGTCGATGCCAAGCTGATCGGCGATCGCCAGGTCGCATGTGCTGTGCTCCATGATACAGGGAATCCACCACGCGCCATCCGGGTAGAAAGCGATGGTATTGGGCATCGCATAGGCCATGACGGGCACGGTCCCCAGGTCCTTCATGGTGCCGATGATCTTCACGCCCCGCCGGTGTGCATCAAACAGGCGTGATTCCTCGGTAAGCAGGAAATTCCAGAGTCGCAGGCTGGCTGGCGAATTGTCAAATCGCAGCTTGAGCAGACGATAGTCGCCATCATCGACATGGCGTTGCAACGGCCCGCCATAGTGCGGCTCCTTCAGACCCGCCGAGACAAGTTCGGCGTATCGTCGATTCCACTCCTGCAACGTAATCTGGGCGGGAATATCGCTCATTGAAGGATGCCTATCAGCGATTCAATGCGGGTTCGTGTGCGTTGCAGGTCCTGGTCCTGATCCCCAAGGTCAACCTCAATGGCCGGCAGCCCCGTGGCTTCTTTGATCCGCTGGAACTGAGCATGCCACTGATCGCACCATACATAGCGGACCAGGAGAATGCCACGAACGCCACGCGATTGGATCTGCTGGTGAAGGTACTCATGCAGCAGAGTATCCGGCCGCCGGAAAACGTCGGGGATGGTACCGAAATAGGCGCGTGCCAGTTCTCCGATGGGATCTTCATTGACTCGCGCGGAATCGAACGCGGCGGGCAACGTACGCTGTCCACTTTCCGTGGCATCGAGTGCAACCCATCCTCCGGATTGATCGATGCACTCGAACAGCCAGGCGTCCTGCTTCCGCAGCGCCCCCCCAACCAGCGCCAGCGGCACCCGGCCATATGGATTAACCTCGCCCCTCATTGCGCGTTCCGCCCGCCGACGCTCGTCATACTCTCTCATGGCATTGGCCAAGCGTGATTTCTCGCATGGCCGACCTCCCAGGCGGCACATGAATCGCCCCAGCCGATGCAACTCGTCCACATACAACGCTTGCGATTCAGTCGTTTGCCACGTTGCGGGAACGTCCATCAGGAAGACGCGAAAGGAATTTCCGTCCATGTGCTCGATGATCCGCCGCATCTGGTCGCATGTGCTAGTCAGCACAAGTGCCTCGGCCTCGCCCATCTGTTGGCCCCGCTCCGCAATCGCCGCCGCAAATGGGCAAACGCCGGCATTCACTGGCCCCGACGCGCGGCGCAGCTGCAGCCGCCGAGGCACCAGCCCATGGGCACTAATCCACTCCGGCGGAACGAATGGGGATGTGTAGCCAACAGTGCAATTCATATCAGCGAGAATCCTGCCAAGCGACGCTCCGGGAGGAAGAGGCTCTTGCCGAGCCAACCCCCTTCTAGCCCTTGCGTGCCACGAACAAACCCTGGACCACTTTGCCCGCGTGGGCCAATTCCTGGACAAACTGCATTTCCCCACTGATGGCCTGCATCATTGGCGAGTCAAAGCCAATGATCCGCAGCGCATCGTAAGTCAGTTGCATCGAAAGCATCTGCAGGTACAGGTCGATACACGGCGCAAACCGCTTGGTGTCCTCGGCAATGATCACTTTGCAGCCGGCATGCTCGAGCAGACTCGAATAACCGGACAGATCCTGAATATTCGCGAACTTCATGAACTTCAGGAAGCGTGTGGCTTCGAAATCAGTCATCGGCGTCGCGCCTTCGACCCAATCGGTGAAGGCGATGGTGCCGCCGGGTTTCACAATGCGGGCGGCCTCGCGAATCAGTTGGCCCTTGTCCACCACATAGCACCAAGCATCCTCGCCCCAAACGAAATCCGCCCCCCCGACCGGCAGGCCCGTGTTGCAGACGTCGGCTTTCACAAAACGAATGCGATTGGACAGGTCTTGAGCCTGGGAGCGCTGCTGGCCACGTGCGATCACATGCTCAGTGGCATCGACGCCGGTCATCTCCGCCACCTTGCAGAAACGCAGCAGGAATCGCATGCCCGCCCCCGTGCAACAGCACAGATCCACGCCACTGCTCCCCGCGGCGATGCCAGCCCGCTCGGCCAGGTCGTGGGACGACTGCAACCCACCAATGTGGATCTGCTCGCCCATCACCAGTTCCCAAAGATCGCCCTCACAACCGCTATACACCGCCTGGACATCGCTCAGGCCAACACCGCTGATGCTTTTCATGAGGTTTCTCCCGTAGCTCACACGCTCAGTCACATGTGTTGACGAACCGTTTCGATCATCGCTTCCACCCGCGTGGCGATTCGAGCCGAATCGGACGGCGAATAGTCCGTTTCGATCCGCAGGTATGGCAGCTTCAACTCCTCTTCCACCAGTCGCCGGGTGTGATACGCTTCAACGTCGTACGTCAGACACGCCTGCCAGATCAGTTCCACGACTGCCTGGGGGCGATACTCGGCCGCCAAATGCCGTAGCGTTTCCAGACGCCGACTGTTGCGCGTCATGACCGAACAGGGCAGATGGTAGTACTTGTCGGCAATTGCTCGCAGGGGATCTTCCGCCTTCTCGTCCACATCTTCGAGGATCGGCTTCAAACCCGTGCAGTTCTCCATGCACACCACCAGGCCGCCGCTGTTCTCGATAATGTCCAATACGCGTTCCGCCCCGTGGACGATCGGCACCCCTGTCAGCATGATCCGCACTCGCCCGGCCAGCTTGGGATCAGGCGTCATGCTGCGAAGCATCCGCAAGGCGGATTCATACTGCTCGAAATCTGCGGGAATCCCCGAGATACTGCTTTTGAAATCCAGTAGTTGCCGGCCGGTCAGGGGCGGTTGATCGGATTTCATCAAGCCGGCCAGTTCCCGGCGTAGCAATCGCTCCCGGTTCATCACGGCCATCGCACTGCGCAACTTGCATCGCGTGATCTCCACGCCAAAGCGAACCTCCAGATCCGCCCGGAGCCGGGCCAGTTCGTCGTACCAGTGCTCGTACGACGCGATGTCTTCGCTGCGCTGAGGAAGCTCCAGGACGAACATGGGCCGCTTCTCGCCCATGAGCTCGAACATCTTCTTCTTGCCGTCGCAGGTGGTCTCGGCGACGATCAGATCGGTCATTTCGATAAACGGGTTACTGTGACTGACATGGTAGCCATAGGTCGATTTGATCAGCGGACATAGATTGGTTGGCAGGTGCTGCTCTGCCGGGGGAATCGTCTTCGCCGATCCCCCGCACAGACACACCGGCACTCCGCCGGCCGCCATGATCAGTTCCCGCGGCGTAAATTCGCACATGATCCCGACGATGTGCTTTCCATTCGCCTTGGCCTGCTTGGCATAGGCCAGGCAATTGGGAATCATCCGCGAGAACCACCCGAACGGATCGCCATCCCCCCTCGCCGCCCCCTGCGGACAGCACGAGGCGGTGGATTGGCCCGACGTGATGCAATCGTTCAAGGGCTCAACCGTTGTCGATCTACAGGAGTCTTTGCCCATGATTGTCTCCGCTCATCCAAAAAAGAACGGCCAAGGGAGCGGACAAACCGCTCCCTTGGCCGGTTCCGCATCCACTGCTTCTTATTCAAATTGCACGCCAAAGGCGCGATAGAAAGTCTCGCTGGACGCTCGGATCAATTGCAGCTCCGACGAATCGAGGCTGCCATCTTTCAACGCCGCATCCACCTTCGCCTGCCAATCGGCCTGGGCCTTGCTGAATCCGTTGTCATCAGCCAAGGCTTTGGCCGACAGATCGGCCTTGTCCATCGCATCGCGCAACTTCTTCAGTTCGCCAACCGTCGGCTTTTCCTTGGCTGCAGCCGTGACGAACGCGTAGATCCAGTCATTGACTTTCAGGGTCTCGGTCTCGCGATGCAGGCTATAGAAATGCTCGCGCAGTGCCGCCAGCAATTCTTTAGCCTCAGCAATGTTGTTGCTCGCCAAAGCTCGTTCGGCCTTCAGCGACGTCGCATACAAAGTCCTGACCCACGCACACCAATCATTGATCTTCGCAAACCGCGTCGGATACGTCTGGGGCGCCTCGGTGTAGATCTTCTTGACTGTCGGGACAAAGCGAGTGCGGAATTCCTCCCTCGCTTCCTTCGCCCGATTCGCATCAAGATGAGCCTGCGTCTTCTCGTAACTGTCCGACAGCGTGCTCACCCAGCCATCCCACAACTTATCCAGCTCTTTAGCAGCCACCTGGCCGCGAGGTGGAGCACCTCAGCCAGCCTTCGCATTCTGCGGAATCGCCAGCATCAGTAACAGCGCCACAAGAGCCGCCATCACTCTCGTCGCCATAACACACCGCTCCTTTCGTCACCCAACCTGGATACGCCTCGCCCGGACTCACATCCCGCGTACTTGCTCTTTTATACCCGACGCAAGCCCGTGATACCACACCAAACACTCCCCCTCATTTCGCATCAGGATCCACCTGAATCAACAACTCCGCCATCGGCCGCGATTTTTGCACGGTGATGGTCTTGATTTCCTTGGGCTGCCGTGTGGGATTCGGGTAGCACGACACAACATATTCTCCCTCCTGCGGCAGATAGACCAACCAGGAGCCATCCCTATCAGCCTGCACCCCGATAGACCCGCGGTCACCACCTTTTAGCCGCAACTCGACGATCCCTTCCACCGGCTGGTTCGTTTTGGCATGCACCAGCTTGCCGCGTACCGGAATGCCCTCTTCCACTTCAAGGATAATCTCCGCGGTTGTCCCCATTACGGCCGTAAAACTGGGGGGCATTGGGCAAACATACTTGCAGATGTCCGCCCCGCTCGGATAGAAGCGCGTTCGGTAACTTCCCGTCACCAACTCATTCAAGGCAAACGTCCAATCGCCCTTGATCTTGCTCATGTTCGAGCCATTTGGCCCATCCAGGCAAATCTCTCCATTGCCCTTTTCCTTTGGCGGCTGCCCCGTGCTCTTGAGCACCACCCGCCCCTTGACACTCGCCCCCGGTGACAGAACAAAAGCCTTCTCCCCCTTGTTGTTGTCTTCTGCGGGATCAAATCGCGAGTCCAGACTGCTGTATCCAGGCAGCGAGATCCGAATCGTGGTCCAGGCCTGTCCCATTCGTGACAACTGAAATCGCCCGTCCTGATCCGAGGTGGTACTCAGCTTAAAAGCCTCCGCCCGCCCTTGCAGTTCCATCAGAAACACCTGGCTGGAAGGATCCGAGCGATCCGGTGTGTAGCTTGTTACGTGAATCATGGCATTGGCGATCGGCTTGCCAGCAGAATCCACCACCCGCCCCTGCCACCCCCGCGAACTCTTCGCAGCCACCAGGCGAACATCCACATCCTCGTTCTCGGCCACGCGATAGAACGCCAGGTTGCGTCCCTCCAAATCGCAGTACAGGAACACCGTCCGGGCCTGCTTCTCCGTGAGCGATGGCAATTCTGCCCGAGCCTTGCCATCCCCATCCGTCTGAAGCGTCCGGCTCCGGACATCCACTTTCCCTCGCTCGTCGCGGCTCTGTTCCCAAAGCACAACCGGCACACCCTGGAGCGGCTTGCCCTCCTCATCCACCACCGTCGCTTCGTACCGACACGGCTCCGTCGCCGGTCTCAAAACCGCTTTGAAATCGATGCTATCCGTCGGCACCCTGTATGATCCGGCCTTATACCCCGGCGCCCTGACGCGCAATCGGATCATCCCCGCCGCCAATCGCCGGATCGTGAACTCCCCTTTCTTGTCCACTGCAATCTGCCGCAGATTGAATCGGAGATCCTGGGGCAGCAGATCGCTGAGCCCTGTATCAATCGTCGCCCCCGCAATCGGCTCACCCTTCTCGTTAACTACCCGGCCGATGAGGGTATTAAGGAACTGCTTTGTCTGGAAAGCAATCGGCTCCCCAGGTTTCAGCTTTGCCGGTTCGATCAGCAGATCCCCGGAATAGTCGTAATCCCGATTGGTCTGGTCATCACTGATCCACCAGGCCTTATAGGTCGCGTGCGGGATCAAATGCTGGATCTTGAACTTCCCGGCCAAATCGGTCTTCGGCTCTTCCCGTACGTTGTACAGAGCCTGCCCGTTCAAACGCAGATCAACATAGAAACTCAAGTTGGCTGCGGGCAGACCTTCGGTATTTGTTACCACGCCGTCATAATCTGCTGTCGGCTCAACCTT
The DNA here is from genome assembly GCA_050261455.1 of Bacillota bacterium. Taxonomy (GTDB): domain Bacteria; phylum Planctomycetota; class Phycisphaerae; order Tepidisphaerales; family Tepidisphaeraceae; genus JAPLNB01. The sequence goes on along the minus strand of JBLNDH010000560.1, from coordinate 7,313 downwards.
GATCGTCGCCTCGGTCGCCCCTGCCTTCAGCCGTACCACGCCGCCCAGCGATTTATCGTCTGTGATGGCGCACAGGTCGAAATCCCGATCCTTCGGCGCAACCTTAAGTACGAAGGCCCCGGCCGCATCGCTCTTCACGGGAGGCACATCCGGATGCATGTGGATTCTCGCCCCTGGAACGGGCCGATCCTTCTCATCCACGACTTTGCCCGTCAGCCGCCCCACCGGGCGCAGTTTCACTCTGAACACCAGATCCGTCCGATCCGTCGTGTATTCCTGATCCGGAATGCCTTGCCAGTTGCCCTCCTGACGACGCCAGTCTTCATCGACAACGTAATCGTCTTGCGACGAGCGATCCGTTTGGAACCCCAGTCGCGTGCCCGGCACCACGCTCGTCCTGAAGTTGCCATCGCCATCAACCTTGACCGGGATCGGATCGAGAAAATTAACCCCCTCAATGCTGGCGTACGCCCGCACCTGAACCTGCGGAGCCAGCTGGTTTGTGGCCACATCGATCACTTTGCCTGCCAGAATAATTGGCTTGCTCAGCGACAGATCCTTGGCATAGACCTCGCCCGGCTGGATGGGGAACCAGATGCCTTTGCCCAGGTACGGCGAGTTGGGGCGAAGATCCTCGGCCTTGATTGAAGCCACACCTTTGACATTCCTTTCCGCATCGTCCGGCATAAAACCAAACCTGTATCCCGAAGCAGGCGTGTTGCGGAACTCGTAGCGACCCTGTCCATCGGTAAACGTGAAGTCCAGGGCAGCCAACCGATCCCCATGGTAGGTGAACCACACGACCACGCCGGACGCCGCTGTGCCATCCGGGTAGGTTACACGCCCCGAGACCTTGGCCCCTGGATGCAGCGTAACCTTGTCCCGGCCCGAGTTATAAGCATAACCGTCCTTTTCAATACGAAATGTCGCCTCTTGAGGAGGCCCCATGAGTATCACCTCTCCTTTGGCATTGGTCAGCCCAGAGCTAATGCCAAAATCGCGACAGATCGTCAGAAATCGGTGATCGCCATCGAATTGCTTCTCGATGCCCGCCCCATGAAAACCACTGGTCAGGAACACCCGCGCCCCTACCACGGGGTTTCCCTGGGTATCGACCGCCATCACCCGCCAATCCTGCCTCCCCTGCAGCCGAACCACCACACCCTCCGTCGGATCTTTCTGAAAGACCGTCGCGAATTCCAACCCATGATCCGGGTGCCGCGCGGTTACGTAGTAGCGATCGTGATCGTATCGCGTCCGCCCGGGACGTTCCGGCTCCCACACAATCGCCTTCTCAAAACGGAACGAGCCGTCTTCAGCACTCTTGACTTGCCCCGCCAGCCGGTCACGCAACCCGCAATCCATTCGAGTGTAGCACAGGAATACGTCTGCCCCGGCAACGGGTTTCCCCTCTTTATCGATAACCCTGCCGCTCAAACTGAAGCGATCCAGTTTCGCCACCACCTCCTCCAAGGTTGGCAAAACCGGCGCGGTCGTCGGCCCCGCACCCACCGCCCACAGCATTTCGACCATCCCCAGACCCACCCCCAGCACGGCCAGAACCACCAGGAGCACTCCCTTGACCACCCGCCATAGACGAAATCTGTCCCCCGATGCGAAGTGCAGTTGCCTCGGCATGAACCCTTCTCCCTTTGGTGTAATTGCGTGCCAACAGCCACACGCAATCGGGCCTATTGCAGACCCTTTGACGCCGAGCTTCCGATGAAGTTTATGGAAAATCAAGAGATGTACGGAAGAGTCACCTCGGCCATCCGGATACGCAAAAGCGTACGTCTGTGGACTTCACCCAACCGTAGTTTCCACGCGGTGGCAGGCGCAGCCTTTGCACCCAATGGACTTCAGCGCCCCAAGCAAGAGGTTCATCATGGTTCAGCAATCGACACTCATCGCGAAACCCCTCCGGATTCCCGTCGGCCAAGTTGCGCTCGATGGCAATCTAAACCTCCCCGCCCAAGCCCGTGGCATGGTCGTCTTCGCCCATGGCAGTGGAAGTAGCCGGCATAGCCCACGCAACCAGTTTGTGGCCAGCGAGTTGAACAAGGCCGGTCTGGCAACGCTCCTCTTCGATCTGCTGACTCTTGAAGAAGAGGAGGTTGATGAATATACAGCCCAATTGCGGTTCGATATTGGCATGCTGGCTGATCGGTTGGTCGGTGTCACCGACTGGCTCGCAACGCAACCCGAAACCCGCGATTTGACCATCGGCTACTTCGGTGCCAGTACGGGCGGAGGCGCGGCGTTGGTCGCCGCTGCCCAGCGGCCTCAGGCGGTCAAGGCGGTCGTTTCGCGTGGCGGCCGGCCGGACCTCGCCGGCGATGCCCTCCCTTACGTCCAGGCATCCACGCTTCTCATTGTGGGCGGCGAAGACGCCCCCGTGATTGAGATGAATCGTGAAGCGTTGGACCAACTCCGATGCGAGAAGCGACTAGAGATCGTTCCCGGAGCAACCCATCTGTTCGAGGAACCTGGTGCCTTGGAAGTAGTTGCCCAACTTGCCCGCGACTGGTTCCAGAACCATCTATCCCCAATTCAGCCGGCATCTGCATTATAAAGGTACGGTTGATCCGGTGTAATTCGCACCGCGCTCACCGCTTGTCCACCAACCTCCCGGACCTTATGATCAGGGACTCACGGAGTTTTGTGGAAATGATTGCTACGAATTCGTCTGAAAAGAGTATTGTAATCCGAATCCGCCGGCAGGATGGCCCGAATAAGCCTTCACGTTGGGAAGAGTTCGCGGTTCCTTACCGCCCCAACATGAACATTATTTCCTGCCTCCAATACATTGCCGCTCATCCAATTATGACCAATGGGCAGGAAACCACCCCGCCGGTCTGGGATAGCGGCTGTCTGGAAGAAGTCTGCGGCGCCTGCACGATGATCATCAATGGCAGGGTCCGGCAGGCGTGCTCCGCATTGGTTGAGAAACTCGGTGCGCCCGAGCAGCCCATCACGCTGGAGCCAATGAGCAAGTTCCCCCTGGTGCGGGATTTGTTCGTCGATCGGCAGCGTCTGTTTGATGATCTGAAGAAGGTCAAGGCGTGGGTTCCGATCGATGGCACCTACGATCTGGGGCCTGGGCCGGCTATTTCCGAGAAGTTGCAGGAAGAACGCTATCCGCTGTCCCGGTGCATCAGCTGCGGCTGCTGCCTCGAGGCTTGCCCGCAATACACCCCCACGAACAAGTTCGTCGGCGCGGCTGTCATCAGCCAAGTCCGCTTGTTCAACGGCCATCCGATTGGGGCAGCTCTCAAGGATGAACGGCTCGACGTCATGATGGAAGAAGGTGGCGTGGCCGACTGCGGCAAGGCAGGCAACTGTGTTGAGGTCTGCCCGAAAGAGATCCCGAACCTGGAATCGATTGCAGCGGTGCAGAAGCAGGCGACATTCTACGCAATTAAGCGGTTTTTCACTAAGTAGGTACCGTTTAGGGCTTTGCGTTCTCGTCAACATGACGCCAATATGCCGGGGCGGAGCTGTACTCCGCCCCGGCTGTTAACCGCATTAGCGGTATGTTTCTGTTTTGCCGAGGATGTCGCCTATCAGCTGACATCCCGTAAAGGTTGCCGATGCTTCGGCTTACCCGCCATGGAATCCGGGAAATGATGATCGGCTCGATCGTCCTCGGGGCGATCGCCTTGGGGTTGGCCTACGTCTGGCTGCCCCTGGCCGTTTTGGTCCTCCCTGTCTGGATCTGGCTTTTCGCATTCTTTCGTGATCCTGAGCGGCCGGTACCCACCGAGCCCCGTATTATGGTCAGCCCGGCGGATGGCACCGTCTCCGATGTCACCCCGTTGTCCCACGTGCAGCTTTTGGGTGAACCCGCGGTGCGCATCGGCATCTTCCTCTCCGTTTTTGATGTTCACATAAACCGCGCCCCCTGCGACGGACGTGTCACGACCATCAAATACCAACCGGGCAGATTCATCAATGCGTTGCATCATCAGCAGGCCTCCGAGCAGAACGAGTGCAACACGCTGGTCCTCTGCGATGTCGCCGATGGACAGCCGTTGGCGATGGTCAAGCAGATTGTCGGCGCAATTGCCCGCCGCATCGTCTGCACCGCCAGCGTCGGCGATTTGCTCCAGCGTGGGCAGCGTATTGGGATGATGAAGTTCGGTAGCCGCACAGAACTTTTCATCCCCACGCGGCTCAACCCGGAGGTGAAGGTCGCCGTCGGCCAGAAGGTCCGCGGAGCTCTAGACGTTATCGCGGTTCTCCATAGCCCGGCTCCTACGACGGCAACACCAACGGCGGAGTCCGCCTGTGGGCAACCGGCTCTGCCAAAAGAATTGAAATGAACGCTATTGACCAGCAGAGGCTCAGCAAAGAACAGCGGCGAGAGCATCGCCGCCGACGACTCCGGCGCAAAGGGCGCCGCGCTTACATCCGTTCCGTCTATTCCCTGCCCAGTCTCGCAACTCTGGGCAACGCTGTCTGCGGGTTCGGGGCCATGTACATTGCTGGACTTGATTCAGGCACCCCGACCATGGACCACTGGACGAGCTTCTTCGCCCAGCGACCCTTCATTGCCGCCGCCTATCTGATCTTCCTGGCCATGATCTTCGACGCCTTGGACGGCCGGCTCGCCCGCTTCACCCGCCACACGACTGACTTCGGTGGGCAGCTCGACAGCCTGGCCGATGCCGTCAGTTTCGGCGTCGCTCCGGCTTTTCTCGCCCTCCAACTATTCCGCGACTATGTTACCGATGCCCATATTGCCCTCCCGGTGGTGCTCTCCCGCCTGATCTGGGCAGTGGCTGCATTGTTCATGAGTTGTGCCCTGCTGCGGCTGGCTCGTTTCAATGTCAGCAACCAGCACGGCGAGCAGCACCATTTCAGTTTTCTTGGTCTGCCCAGCCCTGGAGCCGCCGGCGCCGTTGCCTCCTTTGCCCTCATGCAGCAGGACCTGTTACACAGCAAAATCGCTTTCTTCGAACGCCTATCCACAATCTGCGTTTGGCTCCTGCCCATCGTCGTTCTGCTCACCGGCCTGCTCATGGTCAGCACCTTCCGCTACCCGCATCTGGTCAACCGCTACCTCCGCGGTAAGCGATCCCTGGCCCGGTTGATCGGTGTCCTCGTGCTGGCCTTGCTCGTGGTTGTCGCTCACCAGTACACGATCGCTATTGGCTCAATGATCTATGCGTTGTGGGGACCGGTGAGCTGGGCCTATCTGCGATCCAAGCCCAAAACAGCCGCTGAGACGCCCACTCCCTTGCCACAATCCTCTCCACGACCATAATCTTCTTTCCCTTATGAACGCCCAAAAAGTTGTTACGCGGTTTGCTCCCTCTCCCACGGGCTATCTCCACGTGGGCGGAGCAAGGACGGCCTTATTCAGCTGGTTGCTCGCCCGCCACTATGGCGGCCAGTTCCTACTGCGCATCGAAGACACGGACCTGGCGCGCAGCACGGAAGAAGCCGTCCTCCAGCTCATTGACGACCTGAAATGGCTCGGCCTGCACTGGGACAACTCACAGCTGGTCTTCCAGTCCAAACGTCTGGACGTCTACAACTCGATCATCGATCAAATGATCAAGCGAGGCCAAGCGTACAAAGCGTACGAAACCTCTGAAGAGCTCGATGCCCAGCGGAAGATCGCCGAAAAGCAGAAGCGGGCGTTCATCTACAAACGCCCTCAGCTCACCGACGAGCAGATCCGCCGCTATGAAGCCGAAGGCCGCCCCCATGTCGTCCGCTTCGTCATGCCCGTCAAGGATTACCGCTTCGACGATGCGGTCCTCGGTCCTGGCCAGGGTGTCGGCCCCAGCCAAGTCCAGGATTTCGTCATCCGCAAAAGCGATGGCATGCCCACTTATCACTTTGCCGTCGTGGTGGATGATGCCGAGATGGGCGTGACGCATGTGCTCCGCGGCCAGGAGCATCTGCTCAACACGGTCAACCACATCGCTCTCCAAGAGGCGCTCGGTTATGCTCGGCCCGTCTACGCGCATCTGCCCGTCATCCTCAACACCGATGGCTCGAAGATGAGCAAACGCGACCGGGATAAGAAGGTCCGCCATCACTCCATCATGTGGACCCGCAATACCAAGACCGACGCCGCTGGCTTGGCCTCCCGCGCCGGCCTTCCCGAGGATCGCATTCGCGAATGGCTGGGCAATGAAGGCATGCAGCTAGACGCCACCGAGCAACTGGCGGTCATGAACGTCATCGGCCTGAAGCCCAGCGACCTGCCCGAAGTGCTCGTGCACGATTTCCGCAAGAACGGCTACTTCCCCGAAGTGCTTCTCAACTTCTTGGCATTGCTTGGCTGGAACCCCGGCGGCGATAAGGAACAGATGTCCATGGACGAGCTCGTCCAGCTTTTCACCGTCGAGAACATTGGCAAGAGCAACGCTCGCTTCAATCGCGACAAGCTCCTGGCTTTCAACACCGACGCCGGCGCCAAATTCCCCATGCCCCGCCTGGTAAGCGCCCTGCGGAACTATCTGGCGGCCAACTCCGATTCCCCGCTTGCTGCCGCGGACGACGCCGCGTTGGAGCACGTTCTCCGCATGAAGCCCGGCTTCCGCACCCTTCGCGAGGTCGATGAAGTCTCGCGTTTCTTCTTCCTCCCGGACGACCAGATCGTTTACGCCCCCGAGGCCGTTGAAAAAGCCCTCAAGAAGCAGAACGGGCAAGGCCTGACCGCCCTCCGCGAGATTCGCCCGATTCTCGCCGATATCACCGACTGGACCGCTGCCAATCTCGATGCCACGGTCAAGCAATACTGCGAGCGGAAACAACTGGCGTTAGGCAAGGTTGCGCAGCCCATTCGCGTCGCCGTTTCCGGCACCACCATCAGCCCCCCCATTTTCGAGAGTCTCCAGTTCCTCGGTAAACAGAGGACTCTGGCCCGAATCGACCGGTGCCTGAGTATCACCGCCTGATCGACATACCCATGCTCGTTCCAATACCCACGGATTAGCGATCCGTGGGTTTTCTATTGGTGCTGGAGTGGATCCCGCACCGATGCAGCGGTCGGCGAGGAGGTGGCGAGCCACGATGATCCGAAAATGGTTTCAGAATCGCATCTCGGGTGTCACTGGCGGCTATCCGCCAGTGTTGTGGTTCGATAAAACCGCACCGGCGGCAAGCTGCCTGTGGCACCCATACAGGCGGCGGTAGATCTCGGCTCGGCAGGAGCCTCGTCCTCTCCGAGCCTCACTACCCTTGAGGCACTACCCGTCGTCGGGATTCGCTCTAAATGAGTCCAACGAAAAGCGAAAATGACTGCGCGGCAAGGGCCCAGGGATGAATCCCTGGGCTTGGATGCAGTCGAGCACTTT
>JBLNDH010000559.1:0-7371 GCA_050261455.1 Bacillota bacterium | reverse complement strand
CGGAGCCGCCGCTGAGCAAGGCGAAGGATTGGGTGCGGGTGGAGCGTAACGGGAAGGTTTTCCATCGCGAAACGAACACGATGCCGCAATGGGCGGGCTCCTGCTGGTATTACCTGCGGTACATCGATCCGCACAACGACCGGAAGATGGTCGATCCGGCCAAAGAGAAGTACTGGATGCCGGTGGATCTGTATGTGGGCGGCGTCGAGCATGCCGTCCTGCACCTGCTGTATGCCCGGTTCTGGCACAAGGTTCTCTTTGACTTGGGCCATGTCTCGACACCCGAGCCGTTCCATCGCCTGGTGAACCAAGGCCTGATCCTCGGCGAAACCGAGTACACGGCGTTTTCTCGCCCCGATGGGCAATTGGTCAGCGCCGCCGAGCTGCGTGATGTGGCGGAGGAAGCCACACCCAAGGGCACGTTCCTGGTGGGCTATGACCGGAACACCAGCGAGAAATGCACCGGCAAGCGTGTGACCGAAGAGCAGGTGGAGAAGGCCGGCGACAGCTTCCGCTTGAAGGACCATCCCGCGATTCGCGTGGATGCCCGCAGTTTCAAGATGAGCAAGAGCCGGGGGAACGTGGTGAATCCGGATGTCATCGTGCGTGATTACGGCGCCGATTGCTTCCGCCTGTACGAGATGTACATGGGCCCGTTGGAAGCGCCCAAGCCGTGGAACACGCGTGACATCGTGGGCATGTCGCGGTTCCTCAACAGCGTCTGGCGAAATCTGATGGGGGATGAGGAAGCGACGGAGCGACGGAGTGACACAGCGACGAAGGTGGTCGAAGGGCCGATTCCGGATGAACTGGATCGGATGATGCACCGGACGATTAAGAAGGTTGGGGAAGACATTGAAGGGCTGCGATTCAACACGGCCATTGCCGAGCTGATCAAGTTGAACAACGAAATCGGACGACTGGCGGCGGTTCCGCGAGCCCTGGCCGAGGCGTTCACTTTGCTGTTGGCGCCGCTGGCGCCGCACATTGCGGAGGAGCTCTGGGCGAGGCTGGGGCACAACGAGTCGTTGGCGCGGGAGCCTTGGCCGAAGGTGGATCCAGCCAAATTGGTGGACCAAACGCTCGAGTTGCCGGTGCAGGTGAATGGGAAGCTGCGCGATCGCATCAAAGTGCCGGCGGATGCCAGCGAGCAGGCGGTTCTGCAGATTGCCGAATCGGCCGAGAAGGTCCGGCCCTGGCTGGACGGGAAGACGATTGTGAAGCGTCTTTATGTCCCGAAGAAACTGGTGAACTTCGTGGTCAAGTAGTGCAATCGGCCGGGCCCATACGGCTTTTTGCGTTTGCAAAAGAGAGGGGCGGTTGTAGTCGAGATTGGCATTAGTCTTGCTCATGGGATGGGTGAAGGGGTGGTGTGCTGTGGCGCAGCCAGTGGCACTAAAGTGCCACTGCCGCGAGGCAGGATGCACGGGAGTGAGAAGGTGAGCAAGGCCATGAAGTGGTGTATTCCGTACTCGAGGGTTGCGATGTCGGTTGAGATCGAAGCCAAGATGAAGGTGGATAACGAGGTCAGCATGGTAGCGCGTCTGAAAGACCACGGCGCCACCCCCGTTGGCCGATTTCTGGAGATCAACACATTTTACGACACCGAGGATCGGGCCCTGCTGGCAGCCGATGAGGGTTTGCGTCTGCGTATCTCGAAGAACCTGAGCACGGGGCAAACCCAGTGCATTCTCACGCACAAAGGGCCCAACCGACATGGGCAGCTCAAGACCCGTGAAGAGACCGAGGTGGAGGTGGGCAACGCCGAGGCCGCGGATCGGCTGATGGATCGGCTCGGATACGCCCGCTGCCTTTCCTTCGAGAAACGGCGGCATTCGTGGAAACTGGAAGACTGCAAGATCGAGCTGGACGAAGTGCCGCGTCTGGGGTTCTTTCTGGAGATTGAAGGGCCCAGCGAAGAATCGGTGATGCGAGTGCGGAATACCCTCGGCTTGTCGGATCGACCATTGATCAAGGCCAGTTACATCGCCATGCTCGCGAGCCATCTTCAGGAGCGTGGTGAAACCGCGACCGCCATTGTGTTTCCGCCGGAAGCGGATCAGCATATCGCGCAGGCGGGGTAGACACGTCCACCGAGAAGCGAAAACGGATAACACACGGGAAAGATGGGGGTGGGACTGAGGCAACCCAGGGGTGAATCCCTGGGCTTGGATGCAGTCGAGCAGAACTTGCTCGGGGCAAGGGAGATGCGCAAGCGAGGACGACAGGGGTTCCAGGCGACCTATGGAACCCGGCGTGAGGGGAGCACTTTCGGCATGTGGGGAACTTCTGCTTATTGGGTAAACGGGTGGCGGGGTCAGGGAGTATCGAAGTAATGGAGCGTCGGGGTTGGATGAGGTTCAGAGTCTTTCGGTTCTGCGGTAAGCGTTTGGCATTCGAAGAAAGGCCCTCACCCTAACCCTCTCCCGGCGTACCGGGCGAGGGGATCAGAAGGAGAAACTCGGGAAAACCGAAAGGCCCTGGGATGAGGTCTGCTGCAGCAGGAATCTGGGCACCAACCTGCCGTTAGTTGCATTACAATGCGGGCTGAAGCCGGCTTGCCTAGTGGAGCCTCACAGCGGGTTTGATGGGTTTGTAAAGGAGGGGCGTTGCGCGAAAACCCGCCCCTCCGGGGCGGCGCTAAACGGGCACGGAGAGATTTGTCCGTCGAAGGGAGTGCGATGGGCCACTAGCCGCGAAGACGGACTGGGTGTCTAATCAGGGGAGCAGGTCATGTACAGAGTGCTATTACTCATGGTGGCTCTTGTGTTTTCGGCGGCGGCGGTGCAGCCTGCGCAACCGGAGAAGCCTAAACCGAAGAATAAGGATCAGGTTACGGTTTCCATCAAAAGCCGCCAGTTCACCCCGTCGAAGGTGACGATCAAAAAGGGGCAGACCGTCGTCTGGACCAATAACGACGACTGCGATCATGCGGTCGAAGCCGACGATGATTCGTTTAGTTCCGGCACCCTGAAAAAAAAGGCGACTTTCCAGTACACCTTCAAGAAGACCGGCAAGTTTCCGTACGCCTGCAAGTTTCACCCCCGGGAGAAGGGAACCATTACGGTCGAATGATGGCAATTTGACGCCGGGCGGCTTTGAGGTATCATAAAGGTATGGAATCGCTACGTGCGATTATTTCGGCCGTCATTATTACCCCACATATGTGCGGGTAGGGCCGATTTTTGACATGAGAAGTTCAAAACGCCCTGCCCGAGACGGCAGGGCGTTTTCGTTTGGGAGTTCCGGCCAGAATGGACCACGGAGCACGGAGACGGGCGTCAGTAAGTGCGTTGGCCGTGGTGAATTAGAGCAGTTCCCGTTTGAGTGTGCAGTGGGCTTTGAACCCTCGCCCCAACCCTCTCCCGGAGTACCGGGCGAGGGAGAAAGAGCGGAGGGGGACACAGAATCGGGAATCGCTGTAGAAGCCGGGTTGATGAGAAGAGGGGATTGTTGAGGTATTGAAGATGAATACGCCACGCCGCATTGAAATTTATGACACCACCCTGCGGGATGGAACGCAGGGCGAAGGCTTCAGCCTGTCGCTGGACGATAAGCTGGCCATTGCGCAGAAGTTAGATGAACTCGGCGTGGACTACATTGAGGGCGGTTTTCCCCTCTCCAACCCCAAGGATGAGGCATTTTTCCAGGAAATCCGGAACATCAAGTTCAAGACGGCGAAGGTAGCGGCGTTCGGCATGACCCGCCGCCGGGGCGTCCAAGCAGAGGAAGACCCTGGGATGAAGGCATTGCTGGACGCCCAGACGCCGGTGGTGACGCTGGTGGGCAAATCCAGCGAGTACCAGGCCAAGGCTGTCCTGGCTGTCTCCTTGGAAGAGAACCTGGCGATGATTGCGGAGTCGGTCAAGCTGATGCACCAAGCCGGCCGTCAGGTGGTCTACGATGCCGAGCACTTCTTCGATGCGTACCGTGCCAACCCGACGTATGCCTTGAAGACACTGCTGGCAGCCCAGGAGGCCGGGGCATCGGTGCTGGTTTTGTGCGACACCAACGGCGGGAGCATGCCGGAGTACATCGCGGAGGTGGTTGCCGCCGTTCGCAAGCAAACGAGCGTAAAGCTTGGGGTTCACATGCACAACGACGCGGGCGTAGCCGTCGCAAACGGGCTGGCGGCCATCAACGCCGGGGCCGATCACGTCCAAGGGACGATCAATGGGGTCGGCGAGCGTTGTGGCAACATGGATCTGATTGCGCTGGCGGCCAATCTGCAGTTGAAGTACAAGCTGGACTGCCTGCAGCCCGGCTCGCTGAAGCACCTGACGGAGACCAGCCGGTTTGTGTACGAGACCGCCAACGTGAACCTCGTGCCCGGGCAGCCTTACGTGGGCACCAGCGCCTTTGCCCACAAGGGCGGCATGCATGTCCATGCCGTCCAGAAAGACGTCAGCACGTACGAGCATGTCGCCCCTGAACTGGTGGGCAACACGCGGAAGATCCTGGTCAGCGAGCTATCGGGCGTCAGCAACATCGCCACCAATGCCGGCAAGAAGTTCGACCTGGGGGACGACAAAGTCATTCTCAAGAAGGTTCTGCACAAGGTGCAGCACCTGGAGAACGCCGGTTATCAGTTCGAGGCGGCCGACGGCAGCTTTGAGCTGTTGGTGCGTCGTGAGATCGGGCGTTATCGCGACTTTTTCATTCTGGACAACTATCGCGTGGTCGTCCACAAGCTCGACAGCAAGACGCCGGTCGCCGAAGCCACGGTCAAACTGCATGTGAACGGGAACGTTGAGCATACCGTTGCCGAGGGCGAAGGCCCGGTGGACGCGCTGGACGCCGCTTTGCGCCGGGCACTTCTTCATCATTTGCCCGCGATCGCGCAGGTGCATCTGAACGATTACAAGGTCCGCGTCATCAATTCGCACGACGAGACGTCCGCCAGCGTGCGTGTCATCGTCAGCTCGACGCGCGTGAATGCGGACGGCAAGCGCGAGATCTTCGGCACGATCGGAGTAAGCCAGAATATCATCGATGCCAGCTGGCAGGCGTTGGTCGATGCGTACGTTTACCACCTGACGCACGTGGCGGAGGAATCGGAAAAGCAGCCCATGCCGGCGGCCAGTTGAGCAGGCAGCGGATTATTTCCCTTTCCACCCAAGAGCCCACGTTCCCTCATGCGTGGGCTTTTGTGTTGCCACGAACACCCTTGGTATGCCGATAAATGACTGAAGATCGGGCATCGGGCCCTTCCTGCGCGCCAAGGATCGCTGGGATTGGCATCCGGCGTGGGCGGCGACGTCGTGAAACCCGGGCCGGTCTCAGGCGTCAAATGTGAACAATATGACTGGACGGAATTGCAGCCCAACATTAAATTCATGCGGTCTTAGTGGGTGATTATCGACGTCGTCGCGAGTCTCAGTTAAGAACTCGTGTGAAAAGCCGAGTCGGCCAAGGCGATCTTGCCTGGCTTGGAGGCTTTATCGCTCGCTGGAATACGAGACGGCGTCTGTCCTTTCACGCGGCACAATCAGGCGTCAACCCTGTGCGACGAGCGCGGGGAGGCGGCTGGTTCCGGGCTCTGTGTGATATTCGGAGGATTTCTATGCAATGCACGGCACGCACAACGCATCGGCCACTCTGTGTGGCCATGATCCTATTGGCCACGGCGGTCCCGTGGACCCAGGCCCAACAAGCACCGTCGGCGCCCGCGCCGGCGGCGGCTTCGCCGGGGCCGGGGAGCGGCGGCGGGGCGCCGGAGTTCAAATGGCCTGACTTTGCCATGGTGACCAAGGACATGCAGGTCGCGCAAGGGCTGGTCACCCTCTATTACAATCGCGCCGGGGATCCGACCAAGGACCACACCCGTTTGCTGTGCCAGATTCCCAGGACGCTGCTCAAGCAGGACCTGCTCCTGGCGACCAGCTTTTCGCGTGGTGGCCTGGCGGGCTATCAGGGGAGCGATTACCTCATTCGCTTTGAAATGCTGGGACGGCAGGTGGTCATCAATGTGCCGGATCTGCGCTACGTGCAGACGCCAGGCCGGCCGGTGACCGACGCCATCAGTCGCACATACAACGACGCGTTTCTGGCGTCGCTGCCCATCATTACGATGGCGCCCAACGGCGACCCGGTGGTGGACCTGGGCGGCACGCTGCTGGGCACGGGCATTGTGCCCATCTCCGGGCGATCCGCGCCTGCGATGCCCCGCCGCGAGCTCTCGCAGTACACCAAGATCAAGTCGTTCCCGGACAACACGCTGATTGAAGTGGAACTGGCGATGGGCGCGCCCAACGGCCCCGGGCAGCGTATCGGCGTGTTCTACGCCCTGCGGCGTCTGCCGGACCTGGCGTCCTATCGGCCTCGGCTCGCCGATGAGCGCGTCGGGTATTTCACCACCATTCGCCAGGACTGGAACACCAAGTACACCGAACGCGAGAACATGGTCCGCTATGTAAATCGCTGGGACCTGAAGAAGAAGGATCCGTCGCTGGAGATGTCGCCGCCGGACAAGCCCATCGTCTTCATCGTGGAGAAGACGGTGCCCTTCCAGTGGCGCAAGTACGTTGCCGACGGCATTCGCGAGTGGAACAAGGCCTACGAGAAGCTGGGCATCGTCGATGCGATCGTCGTGCAGCAACAGACCGAGGACAACGAATTTGCCCAGGTTGATCCTGAAGACGCGCGGTACAACTTCTTCCGCTGGATTGTCACTGGCAACGCCTTTGCCATGGGGCCCAGCCGCGCCGACCCGCGTACGGGACAGATCCTCGACGCCGACATCATTTTTGACGATTCCTTCGTCCGGGCCTGGAGCGGCCGGGTGGACACGTTCGGCCCGCACACGATGGAGACGATGCTCGGGCCGGAAATCACCCGATTCTTCGCGGATAATCCCGAGTTTCTCCCGGCTGGGCAGAAGCTTGAGGGCCTCCAGGACTCGTCCAAGCCGCAGGGCGCCGCGGGCTCCTGTGAACTGGTTCCGGGCGTAGGCAATGGGATTCGTCCGATGTGCAAGCACTCGGATTGCACCTATGCCGCCGGCATGCAGCACCAGATTGCCTTGATGCAACTGGCGGTCGCGGCTACCAACCCCACCAAGAAAATCCCTGAAAAGCTCCTTGGTGAAGCGATCAAGGAAATCGTCACGCACGAAGTCGGGCACACGCTGGGGTTGCGGCACAACTTCAAGGCGTCGGCCTGGCTGTCTCTGGAGGAGATCAAGCGCCGGCGTGACACCACCGACGAGCCCACGGTCAGCTCCGTGATGGACTACAACCCGCTGCTGTTCTTCGGCGGCGACGATGCGGCCCAGCTCCGCCACTTCATCACGCCCACGGTTGGGCCGTACGATTTCTGGGCGATCGAATACGGCTATCGCATCCCCGCCAACGAGGATGAGAAGACCCTGCT
>JBLNDH010000558.1:0-8185 GCA_050261455.1 Bacillota bacterium | reverse complement strand
CTGGGCATCTTCGCCATCGCCCTGGCCACCGCCATTTTCCCCGCTCTCAGCGCCGACGCTCTCGATGCCGATCGCCAGCGTTTCCGCGATGGCCTGCTCCGTGGCATCAAGGTCACCCTCTGGGAAGGCTTCGCCTGCAGCGCCGGCCTCGTTCTCGTCGCCTACCCCGCCGTCCAGGTCCTCTTTGAAGGGGGCAAGTTCACGTCCCACGACACCCCCCTGGTTGCCCAGTCCGTCCGCTTCTACTCCATCGCCATCTGGGCCTTCAGCCTCCAGCAGATTCTTAACCGCGCCTACTACGCCCTGCACGACACCATGACCCCTCTGATCATGTCCATCGTTGCCCTGGTCGTGGAAATGTCGATCAAGCTTCCCCTCCTCTGGACCCCCCTCGGCGAATCCGGCATGGCCGCCGGCACCGCCGCCAGCTACACCCTCCAATCCCTCGTCATGCTCTGGATGCTCCAGCACAAAACCGGCAGCCTCCACCTCTCCCAACTCACCGGCTTCATCGCCAGACTCCTGATCGCCACCGCTCTGATGATCCTCGCCTGCCTGCTCATTCAGAAAGCCCCCTTCTACCCCACCTCCCCCACCCGCCACGCCGCCCTCCTGCGACTCATCCTCCTCATCACCACCGGCGCCGCCATCTACCTCGCCACCTGCCTCGCCCTAGGCATCGACCTCCTCCAACACGTCCTCCCCAAACGCAAGAAATCGCTGAGTGCTGAGTTCTGAGTGCTGACTCTCCTCCCCTCGCCCGGTACTCCGGGAGAGGGTTAGGGTGAGGGTTCAACGCCAATTCCCCTCCCACCGCCTTTGTCCCCAAAAACGCCAATCACACCCTCATGTCTCCAAGCCCGAGGATTCCTCCCTGGGTCCCCCTTCAATTGGCAATTGAGAATTGTCAATCCAGCGCCGTACCCCCTCCTTCGCCACCTCGCCTCCCAATACGCTTGCGGTTTCGCGGATCCAGCAGCGCCGATTCGCCAACTCCGCCCTTCGTCATTCGGATTTCGGACTTCGTTATTCTCCCCCGCTATCTCAGCACAGTCACCAACCCCGCCAGCGCCCCCGCCGCCACCACCATCACCACGATGATGAACACGAACAGTTCCAGCGCCTGCCGCGGCACCGCCCGCATCGCCTCGCATCGCACCGACTTGTACACCACCGCAATCGCCAGGCACAACGGCAGCAGCAGCAGATACCAATAGTCCCACACCGGCAGCGGCTTCTGGAACGGCACATACGAATAATCCGCCAGCAACCACATCATCCCGCTCATGACTGCCCTCCACCCCGCGTCGCCCGCGATGTCGCGTCGATGATCACCAGCAGATTCAGCATCCCCGCCACCGCCGTGTACAACGTCCCGATCTCGTTCACCCGCGAATGCGACAGGTAAATCCCACCCGGCCGCCCCGACTCCGCCGCCGGATGCCCCAGCGACGCCGAAGCCAGCGCCATCGGCCCCGCCAGCACCTGCCCCACAAACCAGGGTTTATCCAACGCAATCTGCAGCGGATTGCCACTGGCCGTGGATGGCGCCTCCACCACGCGTATCCCCCCGATGAGCAATCCCATCCCGAACAGAACAATAATGGTAATCCCCACCGTCAGCGATCGCGCACGCTCCCTCACCAGCCAGTATCCCGCCCCTGGCAGCAGCCAACCCGCCAACGCCACCACCGGCGCTGGCACCAAATTCGTCCTTTTCATCTGCGACATCGCCCGCCTACTCTACCCACCCCCGCCGACAAATCAAAAACCGAAAATCAAAGTCACAAATCCCCAAGCGTCTCTTCAAACGTCCTCACCCCCGCCGACGCTCCGATCGCCATGCAACAATCCGCTGCCGCCCGATTGGCGAACCGTCCCGCCTTTTCCAGCGGCATCCCATGCCGCAAGGCCGTCAGCAATCCCCCGTACCACGTATCGCCCGCCCCGGTCGTATCCACCACCTGGATTTTGCACGCCGGCACAAACGCAGCCTGCTTACCATCATCCAGGTAGCACCCCTCCGCATCCAGCTTGATACCGATCAGCCCGCTCTTCATGTGCTTCCGGAACGCCGCTACCATCTTCTCCGCCGTAACCTCGCCCGTCAGCGATTGCGCTTCCGTCCGGCTCGGCGCAAACACGTCCAGATACGGCAGGATCGGCTCCAATTGCTCCCACTTCGCCGGCGGATTCACCGTGTCAAACGCAATCTTCGTCTTCGGCGCTTCCTTCCGCAGCTCCCGCAGGACCCTCGGCAGGTCCGCCGTCAGCCCCGGTAACAACCCGAAATACCCCACCTGCACATAGGCACACTGCTTGAACATCGGGAAGCACTGCCGGAACGCCGCTGCATCCAGCATCGGCGTCGCCCCGGGCGTATGGAAAAAGCACCGCTCCCCGCCCGGCTCCACCGCCACCACGGTCGCGCTCGTCTGCGCTTTGTCCGTGGTAAAGACCGCCGACGTGTCCACCCCACTGGCCTTCAGCTTCTCCACCACCGCCGCCCCTAGCACGTCCTTACCCACCAGTCCCGCGGCCGCCACCTTCATCCCCAACTTCGCCATCGCCATCCCGGTGTTACACACATTTCCACCGGTCGTCAGCGTGATTGAATTCACCAGGTGCAGCCCGCCCGGCGAGGGTGGCTGACGCACATTCATCGGCTCGGCGATCAGGTCCGCTACGATCAATCCAAAGATGGCTGCATCCATAACACCATTCCCATTCTCAGGCCCGGCCCTCATTTAGCTGGCTCCAGAACTCTTACCCCGCTGAACTCATCCAGATTCAGCACGGTCAACTCCCCATCGTCTTTGCGGATCGTCAAACGGTCCAGCCAGAGCTTGTCGCCCTTGGCATGGGCGAACCAGCTCCCCGTCGGCCGCTGCTCATACGAAACCACGGTCCCGCGCACCGTCTGCGACCAGGTTCGATCCCGATGCGCAATCTGTTGGACCACTTCCACCCGTGCTCCAGGCCCAAGTTGCTTCCGGATCGCCTCTTCCATTGTCGCGATTATATCGCCGGTCCCACCCCTGTCACCGCCCCTGCCTGAATGATATTGCTGATCCCCTGGCGGATGAAGTTCACTGCGATCGCCGCCAGTAACACCATGACGAGTCGGCTGATGGCCCTTAAGGCATTGAGCCCGACGATCTGCGACACCCGCGTCGCCGAGAGCAGCACGATCAGCAGGATCGCCAGGTTCACGATTAAGCTCGTGGCCGTCAGCAGATAGCCATAGTCCCCTCGTGTCGCCAACACCAGTGCGGTCGTCAGCGTGGCAGGCCCGGCAATCAGCGGCATGGCCAACGGGACAATGCCCACGATTTCCGGCTCCACCACCGCCGGTTTTCCCGGCTGCACCAGGTCCAACACCGCCAGCACCAGCAGCAGGATGCCACCCGCGATCCGAAAGTCATTTGCGGTGATCCCCAGGAACCGGAACAGCACCTGCCCCAGAACCATAAACCCCAGTGAGATCAGCGTTGCCGTGAATACCGCTTCCAGCGCCACCTGACGCCGCTGCTTCTCCGACATCTCCCCGGTCACCCCCAGAAAGATCGGCAACATCCCGAAGGGATCGATGGCCACGAACAGGGGAATGAACACCTCGAGGAATCGGGTCCAGACGATCATAAGTCAAATGATGAACCAGGAACGAGGAATGATGAACAATTAAACGCATCATTACTGTTCATCATTCATCGTTCATCATTCATCATTTCCTTGCGTACTTTTGTTAACTCCTGCCACAATTGGGACATAGCCTGGGGCACGATGCGGATTTCGCCGACGACACTCATGAAGTTGGTGTCGCCGCCCCAGCGGGGGACGACATGCTGGTGGAGATGGCCGGGCAAGCCGGCGCCGGCGCAGCGGCCGAGGTTGATGCCTATGTTGAAGCCCTGCGGGGACATAGCCCGTTTGAGCAGGCGGACGGCTTGGGTGGTTTGGAGTTGGAAGTCGGTTTGCTCTTCGGGAGTAAGCTCTTCGAGCTCGGCCTTATGCGCCCTGGGGGCGATGAGCAGATGGCCGTTGGTATAGGGGAAGCGATTGATCAACACCACGCAATAGGGGCTGGTCCACAACACCAGCCGATCCTGTTGCTGCTGCGGGGTTTGCGTGGCGGCGGCTTCGCAGAGGAAACACCCATTGCCCTCGGGCTTGCTCAACGAACGGATGTAATCCATTCGCCAGGGCGCAAAGAGATTCGTGCCTTGCATGAGCGGCATCCTAGCGCGTCACTCGGACGGATGCAATCGTTTCACCGGAAGAAGGGTCGGCCTCGACCTCCTGGAATCCACCGCGAACCTCCCGCCGACCGCGCCAGAACCACTTTGCACCCGCCAGGAGCCCCACGGCGACCACCACTCCAGCCAGATCCGACAGCCAATCGCCAAAATCGCAGGTTCGTCCCGCCCAAGGTTGAGTCCACTCGTCGATGGCACCATAGGCCAAGACGGTCAAGATTACATACAGGCCAATCCAGCGCGTTGTTGGCCGGCAAATCCAGATCGTCAGGTATAGCATGCCGGCCAAGAGTCCGTAGCCGGCCACGTGTTGTCCTTTATCTCCCATGCTGGGTCCAAGGGCCGGTGGCTTGGGCAGGTGAGTCATGAGCAATGCGAACAGCCAATAGGCAGCCGTTAAGGCGATGAACGTACGACGAAGGATCTTCATGCGTTTGTGGCCCCCCGATGTACATCGGCAGTTCGCCGATGGCTACTCACTTTCCGGCAGGATTCGTCTGTTATGCGACGGCTTCGGTGTTATCGGCCGGTGGATCGACCTTGGCAGCAGTCAGGTTGGCCGGCTCAACCGGCTGAACGGTCACACTGACCTGCGGCGGTGGAGAGGATTGCTCGGCCTTGGACTCGGCGATGCCCAGCAATTCCTTGGCCAGGGCCCGGTAATCTGAAGCACCGTTACTTTGTGGCTCATAGTTGAGGATCGTCTGGCCGAAGCTGGGGCACTCGGCGAGCTTGATGTTGCGGCGGATCCGGGTCTGGAAGATCCTGGCATTGGCCCAGGGGACGGGCTTGCCGCGGGCGGCTTCGAGGAAGCTCTCCAGGTCGTGCACCACTTCGTTGGAGAGCTTGGTCTGGGAATCGAACATGGTAAGTACGATGCCGGTGACTTTCAGCTTGGGGTTCATGCGTTTGCTGACCAGGGCCACGGTCTCCAGGAGCTTGCCGACGCCTTGGAGGGAGAGGAAGTGGGGCTGCATGGGGATGATGACTTCGGTGGCGACGGCCAGGGCGTTGATGGTGAGCAGGCCGAGGCTGGGGGGGCAGTCCATCATGACGAAGTCGAAGTCGTGTTGAGCGGCCTCGATGCGTTTTTTGAGGACCATCTCGCGGCCGATGACGCTGACCATTTCGATTTCAGCGGCGGCCAGGTCGATGGAGCTGGGGACGACGGCGATCTTGTCATTGATCCGCTGCATGGCCTCGAGGAAGCTCCGCTCCTCCACCAGCACGTTGTAGAGATTGACGTTCTCGCGTGAGGGTTCGAGGCCAAAGTTGATGGTGAGGTGAGCCTGCGGATCCAGATCGATCATGCAGACGCGCTGCCCCAGTTCGGCCAGGGCCGCACCCAGGTTCACTGTCGTGGTTGTCTTACCGACGCCCCCTTTTTGGTTCATGAAAGCGATCATCCGCATACGCCACCTCCGTGTGAAGAGGGTTCCAACTTCAAAGGGGACGAATTCTCGCTGTTTTTATCGGACAAGACAAGAGAGGCAGGGGTCGGGGGTCAGGGGAGAGGGGTCAGAAGGTTGAGGTCGGTTGGTTTGTTACTAGTTGCCAGTTGGTAGTTGCCAGTCGGTGGTTGATCCCATGCGATGAACCGCTGAGGAGGACCGAGAACAAGAGACGAAGAAAAAAAGAAAGCTCCCGCCGTGGCAGGGGAGCTTTCTTTTTGTTCCGGACCTTTGAGTTGGAGCCAGGCCCAAAACGGTTTTTGGTGACTTTTTGCGTTGCGACGCTGAAGACACTTGAACGTTTTTTTGGAGCCACGCGTTCAGGGGCACAAGACCATTACTTCTTCTTGGTGGTCTTCTTGGCCGTCTTCTTAGCAGTCGTCTTCTTAGCAGCGGCTTTCTTCGTTGCCATAGCGCTTGTCACCTCCTTTCATGGTTTAATGTAGTTACCGCAAAATTCCGAGTCAACGTTTTTTTGTGCTTGGGGTCAGGTTTTTTTCATCGTGCGCGTGTTGGCGCGGTGAAGAGAGAGTCGCGAGGAAGCGAGGGGATCAGAGGAGAAACTCGGGAGAACCGAAAGGCCCTGATAGGGGGATGGTGCGGTGGCGTCAAGAACCTTTGCACGCGGAGAAGAAACGAAGGGATTGGGGGGACAGATTCGGGATTATCGAGAGGTGGATCAGACCTGTGCGCGGAAGGGGAGGTTCGCGGGCACGATCGTCAAAACTCCTGGTCACACTCAGGGTGACTATGATTTCTGTTGTCTTGTGGTCGAGCATAGGGCGTGTAAGATGACCGGCCAATTTGGTTGAGAGGAAGCAAACGTATGCCCAAACTTCAGAAACGTCCGGTAGTCCTGATCATTCGCGACGGTTGGGGGTACAACCCCCATCCCGAGATGAACAAGGGAAATGCAGTGTATCTGGCCAAGCACCCGACCGAGGACAAGCTCGCGGCGGAGTATCCGCGCACGCTGGTCCACACGAGCGGGTTCGACGTCGGCTTGCCGGAAGGGACGATGGGCAACAGCGAAGTCGGCCACCAGAACATGGGCGCCGGCCGCATTGTTGACCAGGAGTCCGTCCGCATTACCAAGGAGATCCGTTCCGGCGGGTTCTACAAGAATGCGGTGCTGAACGCAGCCGTGGAAAACGCTGTCAAGAAGGGAACCAGCCTGCACCTGTTTGGGCTGTGCTCCGACATCGGGGTGCACAGCCTGCTAGAGCATCTGTACGGCTGCCTGGAACTGGCCAAGCGCAAGGGGCTGACGCGGGTGTACCTGCACGCCTTTATGGACGGGCGCGACAGTCCACCCGATTCCGGCCTGGGATATATCCGCGACATCGAAGCGAAGATGAAGCAGATCGGCGCGGGCAAGGTCGCCAGCGTCTCCGGGCGCTACTGGGCGATGGACCGCGACAACCGCTGGAACCGGGTGGAAAAAGCGTATCGCACGATTGTCTTCGGCGAAGGCCCGGTTTTCCGTTCGGCGGAGGAGGCCATTCAGCACTACTACGCTCACCCGACCGAATCGAACATGCAGGGCGATGAGTTCGTCACCCCGTCGATCATCTCCGACGACGGCAAGACGCCCCGGGCCACCATCAAGAATGGCGATTCGATCATCTTCTTCAACTATCGCGGCGACCGTCCGCGTGAGTTGACCAAGGCGTTCGTCCTGGATGACTTCAAGGGGTTCGATCGCGGGCCGAAGCTGGACTTGTACTATGCGACGATGACGGCGTACGAGGCAGGGCTGCCGGTCCAGGTGGCGTATCCCAAGCCGCCGAAGATGACCAACATCCTCGGCGAATACCTGGCCAACCAAGGCCTGAAGCAGTTCCGCTGTGCCGAGACCGAAAAGTTCCCGCACGTGACGTTCTTCTTCAATGATTACCGCGAGCCGCCGTTCCCCGGCGAGGATCGCGTGCTGATTCCTTCGCCAAAGGTGGACGACCAGGGGCGGAAGGTTGATACGTACGATCAGAAGCCGGAGATGAGCGCGTATCCGGTGACGGATGAAGTGGTGAAGCGCATTGACTCCGGGCAGTACGATCTGGTCGTGGTCAACTTCGCCAATGGCGACATGGTCGGGCACACGGGCAATCTGCCGGCGGCCATCAAGGCGATCGAGACGGTTGATGAGTGCGTCGGGCGGATCGTGGCGGCGATCAAGCGTCAGGGCGGGGCGGCGATCATTACGGCCGACCACGGCAACTCCGAACAGGAGATCGATCCGGCAAGCGGCGGGCCTTACACCGCCCACACCACGTACGATGTGCCGCTGTACGTCATGGATGATCGGTTCAAGGGCAAGGCGCTGCGGAAAGATGGGCGTCTGGCGGATGTGGCGCCGACGATCCTGCACATGATGGGCCTGCCCAAGCCGGCGGAAATGACGGGCGAATCGCTCATTGCGGAGTGATCGAGGATAACCGCACTGAACAGTGGCACTAAAGTGCCACTGCCGCGCGGAAG
>JBLNDH010000557.1:0-2570 GCA_050261455.1 Bacillota bacterium | reverse complement strand
TGGCCCAACGACATGGCCAGGCGTTTGGCGTTGATGTAGCTCATCACAACGCGATCCGTCACCTTGAACAGCAACTGCGGCGTAGCACCCTGCTGCTGCTGATTCGGATTGGCCATGTTGAACCCCAAGTCGATCACGACTTCCTCGGGGGCCGTGTGGATCCGATACGCATTGGTGTACATCGTGCGCAGTTCGCGTTCATCCAAGAGGACCTGGACGCCCTGACCCTGCTGCTGTTCCGGTTGCTGTACATGCTGATCGTTAAGTTCTTCCGCCATGGTTAGAACCTTTCCTAAAAGAAGAGACGCGGCATTATGCGCGAAAATCGCAATTTGTCCAACGGAAAGCTCATCGGATGGCGAATATTGGGACTTTAAATGCAAGATGAGACAGGCGGACGAATTAGGCAAAAATTGCGCTATTGTAGCTCATCGCTTTACGGGGTCCCGCGTGCCGGTCTCTCACCCGGATCCCGTCGGTTTACATGACGCCGCTCACACTTGACAACCCGGCGCGGGTTCTTACCATAGTTCCTTCCTCTTAATGGGGCGTTCGTCGAGAGGCTTGGGCATGAGTAGGCCCGAGAGGGTAGACGAGCCATGCTGGATCGCGGTTTGAACCAGCGCGGGCCCCGCGGGATGACGTGCCGCGAACGGTCACACCTCCAGCCTCGTCTGTGTGCCACTGGCCACCAGAGCGAGGGGTTACCTTCCGAAATCCGTCACTTCCCGGCGTGTGAGTTCTGGATATTATGCAATGGATCAGGTTGTATCCGGCGCTTGTGGCCATTCGGCACAGCCCGGTAGCGTAAGTGGATCAACCCGAGTTTGTGGTAGCACTTGGCCCGTCGTCTAAAGGTAGGACATCAGGTTTTGGTCCTGAGTATCGGGGTTCGAATCCCTGCGGGCCAGTTCAAGCAAGTGCAGAATGCTGAGTGCTGAGCGAAGGACCCCAACGTTCCTGCTCGCTCAGCATTTTGTGTTCATCGAGAGGACTATGTCGCTCACAGCAATCATTCTCGCCGCCGGCAAGAGCACGCGCATGAAGAGCCGGCGTCCCAAGGTGTTGCATGACGTGTGTGGCAAGCCGATGTTGTACTACGTGCTGAAGGCTTGTTACGACGCCGGCTGCGCTCGCGTGTTGGTTGTGGTAGGCCATGGCAAGGATGAAGTCATGGCCCAGTTTGCTGACGACAGCCGCATCCACTGGATCGAGCAGACGGAGCAGTTGGGCACGGGCCATGCGGTCCGCATGTGCGAGGCGGAGTTGAAGAAGCTCCATGGCGACGTCTTCATTCTCGCGGGCGATGGGCCTTTGATCCAGGGCCAGGTCTTGCGGACCTTGGCAGCAGCGCATCGCCAGGAGCGAGCCGCCGCCAGCATGGCGACTGCGATTCTCGACGACCCCACCGGCTATGGCCGCGTAGTCCGCGATTCCGCGGGGAACTTCGTGGCCATCGTCGAGCAGGTGGATTGCACCCCCGAACAACGTGCCATCCGCGAAGTCTTCCCCAGCTACTACTGCGTCAAGGTCGAGGAACTGCTCTGGGCGCTGGGCCAGCTTACGCCGAATAACAAGAAGGGCGAGTATTACCTGACCGACATCTACGGCCATCTCCGCAATGCCGGACACAAGGTGCTCGCTCTGCAAGCCGTCACCCCTGAAGATGTGCTCGCGGTTAACACGCGACAGCAGCTGGCGGATGTGGACCTGGTCATGCAGGATCGCATCCAGCGTCAGCATCGGGAGAATGGCGTCACCATCGTCAGCCCGGTGAGCACGTATATCGAGGATGGCGTCACCATCGGCATGGACACGATTATTCATCCCTTCAGCTTCATCGGGCGGGATTCAAGCATCGGCAACGAGTGTGTCATCGGGCCTTTTGGCATGTTGCCGCGTGAGGGGATTGTGCCCGAGGGGACAACGATAGCGGGAAACATTACGCCGGAAACGGCAGTTTTGAAGGTATAGACGAATATGTCGAAGGCAGATGCAGACAAGTTGAAAGTTTTCACAGGCCGAGCCAATCCGGAGTTGGCTCAGAAGATCTGCGATTACTTGCAGCTTCCCCTCGGAAGAGGGCGGACCGAGTTGTTCCCAGATGGCGAGTTAGTCGTGCGTGTGGAGGAGGACGTCCGCGGGCGGGATTGCTTCGTGGTCCAGCCTACCTGCCATCCGGTGAATGCGCACCTGATGGAATTGATGATCTGGATCGATTGCCTGAAGCGAGCCAGCGCCAAGCGTGTGACGGCTGTGATTCCGTATTTCGGTTACGCGCGGCAGGATCGCAAGGACGTGGGGCGTGTGCCGATCACCGGCAAGCTCGTGGCCAACCTCATCGAGCGGGCTGGCGCCGACCGCGTTGTGGCGATGGATCTCCACGCACCGCAGGTGCAGGGGTTCTTCGATATCCCGGTCGATCATCTCTACGCGGTGCCGGTGTTCCTGCAGTGGATCAAGAGCCTGAACCTGAAGAATGTGGTGTTCGTCTCGCCGGACGTGGGCAACGTCAAGCGGGCCCAGGGGTTTGCCAATGCCCTGGGCGGCGAGATCTGCATCATCGACAA
>JBLNDH010000556.1:0-9611 GCA_050261455.1 Bacillota bacterium | reverse complement strand
GGCAGGCTTGCTATTGGAAGGTGTGCGTTCGGGATCAGAATGGCGGGGTATCGAGTTGGAGCAAGCCGGCGCGGTGGACGATGGGATTGCTGGAGCAGAGCGACTGGAAAGCGCAGTGGATCGGCGCGATGTCGGCCGCCGAAGCGCCGACGACGCTGCCGGCGTGGGGAAAGGACAACATCATCCCGGACCCGTGGTTCCGTAAGACGATCAAGCTGGCCAGGCAGCCCAAGCAAGCGGTGATGTATGTGGCATCGATTGGGTATCACGAGTTGTATGTGAACGGGAAGCGGGTGGGGGATGCGGTGCTGGAGCCGGCGGTGACGGATCACAGCCAGCGGGCTCGGTACGTGACCTATGACATTGCGGAGTATCTGCGACCCGGAGCCAATACGATCGGGTTGTGGCTGGGGGTTTCATGGTCAATTTATCCGTCGTATCGGACGAGTGATCGGCCGGCAATCCCGCTGGTCATGGCGCAAGCGGAGATCGATCTGGGCGGCGGGCGGCATGTGCAGGTGGTGACGGATTCGAGCTGGAAGACGCGGCCGAGCCCGAACCAGTTGCTGGGGGCATGGAACTTCATGAACTTTGGTGGCGAGTTGTACGATGCCAACAAGGAGCTGGCGAACTGGAATGAGGTGGGGCTGAACGATGCCTCGTGGCAGGCGGCATGCACGTACAACCCGAAGCTGACGCTGTCGGCGGAGATGGTGGAGCCGAATCGGTGCATCCGTGAGGTGAAACCGGTTGGGGTGGAAGCGGTCAGCGAAGGGGTATGGCGTGTGGACATGGGGGTGAACTTTGCGGGGTTGGTGGAGATCGATGTCGCGGGGAAGCCGGGGCAGCGGGTGGATTTCCAGTTCTCGGAGAGGGCGGACCAGACGATCACGCATGCGCTGCGCAGTGCATACATCATGGGTCCGAGCGGCGCGGGGACGTTCCGGAACCGGTTCAACTACAGCGTGGGCCGATGGATTACGATCAAGGGGCTGGCAAGCAAGCCTGAGCCGTCGGCCATTCGCGGGTATCTGGTTCGGACGGCGTATGCACCGGCGGCGACGTTCGAGTGTTCGGATCCGCTGCTGAATAAGATCTATGACATGTCCCGCTGGACGTTCGAGAATTTGAGCCTGGGCGGATATGTGGTGGACTGCCCGCACCGTGAGCGAATGGGATATGGCGGGGATGCGCATGCGACGATTGACATGGCGTTGGCGAACTACCAATTGGGGGCGTTGTATACCAAGTGGAGCCAGGATTGGCGGGATGTGCAGGGGAAGAGCAGCGCGTGGGGGATTTCGAACAGGGCGTTGCCGACGGCGGGATCGGGCGATGGGGAGAATCCGGAATCGGGGAATCTGCCGTACACGGCGCCGACCTATTGGGGTGGAGGCGGGCCGGGGTGGAGCGGGATTTGCATTACGCTACCGTGGCGGGTGTATCAGCGGTATGGGGATGTGCGGATCCTGGAAGAGAACTTTGGGACGATGCAGCGGTGGCTGAGGTTTCTGGAGAGCAAGTCGGTCAATGACATGCTGGTGCGTTGGGGCGGCGAATGGGATTTCCTGGGGGATTGGCTGTGGCCGGGCGCCAAGGGGGTTAATGGGGATACGCCGGAGACGCTGTTTTTGAACAACTGCTATTGGGTGTTCAATCTGCAGACGGCGGCAAACGTGGCGGATGTATTGGGGAAACGAGAATTGAGTGCGGCGTGGCGTAAGCGGGCGGAGGCGGTTCGCCGCGCGGTCCATGCCAAGTTCTTCAATGCGGCGGACAACAGCTATGTGAACGGTTTCCAGGCATACCTGGCGATTGCGCTGCTGGTGGATGTGCCGCCACAGGAAGTACGGGCGGCGGTGTGGAAGCGGTTGGAAGATGAGATTCGGGTGGTGCGCAAGGGGCACATCCATGCGGGCATCACGGGCGGGGCCTTTTTGATGCGGACGCTGCTGGAGAATCATCGGCATGAGTTGATTCATGCGATGACGAGCCAAGAGGACTTTCCGGGGTGGGGCGACATGATCCGGAAAGGAGCGACGACGTTCTGGGAGTCGTGGGAAGGGGACAATTCGCTGCTTCACAGTTCGTATTTGTACATCGGGTCGTGGTTCATTGATGGGCTGGGCGGGATTGAGCCGGACGCGAAGGTGGCGGGATTCAAGTCGTTTGTAATTCGGCCGGGGGCGCTAGCGGGACAGGGAATTGATTGGGTGAAGGCGGAGTATCAATCGCCGTATGGGACAATTGTGAGCCAGTGGAAGGTGGAGGGAGAGAAGTTGCGGGCACGGGTTCGGGTACCGGCAAATACCACGGCAAGGCTGCTGTTGCCGACGCGTGAAGCGGGCACGGTTCGGGAAGGTGGGCGGATGTTGGGTAAGGCCGCTGGCGTTAAGCAGGTGGGATTCAGCGGCAGCGGTGTCGAATTGCTTTTGGAGCCGGGTGATTATTCGTTTGAGTGCGTACGGTAAAGGGCGAAGGACCCGGGCTTTTGGGATCGGAGCGATGGCCTTTGGCGACAGGGCTCATCCTTTGGCCGCTTCGGTCCCATGGGGCATATTTACATTTCCAGGAGGCTCAGCCCCAAGCTGTGGTAGCTGTTGGCAGCTCAAGCGGGGAAATGCGGAAAAGCCGGGGCCGGCACTGTGTAATATACCAAGCACAAGCGAGGTTTGAATCCCGGGGGTTCAACTAGACAATGGGGTCGCTTACCGCTAATATATTTCGTGGTTGGTACGCGGAACGAGTACGGAATTACGCGACAGCTTTTTTTCTGCCCGCCATTTCTTTCTCAATCGCTTCCCACCTTTTGGGTCAGAATGTTGGCCTCTTTCTTCTCGACCTGGAAAGTAAAATGTAGGTCAGGTGCCCAACTTAACGAGGAAAATCGAATGGGCAAGAAACTGTATGTTGGAAACTTGAGTTACGATGTGGACAGCTCGGCTTTGCAGCAGTTGTTCACCGCGTATGGCACCGTCGAGAGCGCAGAGGTCATTGCCGATCGCGACTCCGGGCGGAGCAAGGGTTTCGGGTTTGTGGAAATGAGCACTGAAGCGGAGGCGCAGGCGGCCATTGCAGGGTTGAACGGCAAGGAGAATTCTGGCCGGCCCCTGACGGTGAATGAAGCCAAGCCGAAGGAGAATCGCGGCGGTGGCGGCCGGGGCGGCTACGGCGGCGGCGGCCGTGGTGGTTACGGCGGTGGGCGTGGCGGTCGGTACTAATAAGACAGCCTCTAGCAAGAAGAGAGCCACGGCTTGACTGTGGCTTTCTTCTTGCTTTTTGAGGGTCTGGTTTTGCTGCCCCCCTAATGGCGCTTGGAGCGGATCTTATGAAGGTACAGGGTGAAGCGACACGTGCCCGGGCTCGAATTGTGCCAGCCAAGCCGATGGATTATGCAGCGCTGCTCGCTGGGTTCAGCGAGAAAGAGCGACAGACATACGAGCGGCAGATTCAGGCCTACGAGACGAAATTGGGAGCGGGATCGGCAGAACACTGGCGTCGGCTTACCTGTGTTTTGAAGGCGTTGGCGCCGGCACCTGCCAAGCTGGGCAGTTCGCATACCGTGCAGTTTTTCATCCCCGACGGCAAATATCGTAAGCAGGTTTACGCGTTGCATGGCTTGGAGGATGGCACGCTGACGGTGTATGCGCCGGATATTCTGGCCAAGGCGATCCGCGAGGGCATTCTCGCCAAGCCACAACGGACCAACGACGTTAGCGTCTACAATATCGGCAAGACGGGGGAGACTTTGCCGATCGACTTACTGGATGGGAAGACGCCGAATCCGGAACTCTACTTCAAAGACATGACCGGGTGGAATCGGAAGGCCATCCGCATCACGTTACAAGCTCAAGCCAGCGATGTGCAGATGGAAGCCGTGGAGCAGTTGTGCACTTTGGCAGCGATGGAGTGGGCCGCGACGGCTTCGGAATAGGCTGAACTGGTGACGATGCTACATCCCCAGATCATACAGGGCGGTATGGGCGTTGGTGTGTCCGGCTGGGCTCTTGCCCGAGCCGTTGCACAGCAGGGGCAACTTGGCATCGTTTCGGGGACGGCGCTGGCGGTAATCCTGGCGCGACGGCTGCAATTGGGCGATCCTGGCGGGCACATGCGTCGGGGTATGCAGCATTTCCCAGTGGCGGGAGTCGCCGAACGCATTTTAGCGAAGTATTACATTCCCGGCGGAAAGCCAGCGGGCGAACCCTTCAAGACTTGCCCTTTTCCTGCGATTCAAACTGACGCGGAGTTGCTGGAACTGACGGTGATGGGCAACTTTGTCGAAGTATTTCTAGCCAAAGAGGGGCACAACGGCCTGGTGGGGGTGAACTACCTTGAGAAAGTCCAGATTCCGACGCTGCCATCGCTGTTTGGGGCGATGCTGGCAGGGGTAGACTATGTGCTGATGGGCGCGGGGGTGCCGCGAGCAATACCGGGAGTTCTGGATCGACTGGCCGACGGAAAAGCTGTTCAGTTGAGAATCGATGTGTCTGGCACTCAGCCAGGCGAGGAGCCGTTGTACCAATTCGATCCGCAAGCCTTCTGTGGTGGCAGCCTGCCGCCACTGAAGCGGCCGTTTTTCCTGGCGATCATCTCGTCGGCAACCCTAGCGACGATGTTGGCGCGCAAGGCCAGCGGACGGGTCGATGGGTTCATTATTGAAGGCCGATCGGCCGGTGGCCACAACGCACCTCCACGGGGGCCCCTGCAGCTCAGCGAGCGAGGCGAGCCAATTTACGGGGCGAGGGATATTCCAGATGTAGAGGCGATCCGCAACTTGGGTCTGCCATTCTGGATGGCGGGCTCGTACGCAGAACCGGCGCGGCTGGCGGAGGCCTTGCGGCTTGGGGCAACTGGAGTGCAGGTGGGGACGGCATTTGCGTTCTGCGAAGAATCGGGCATTTCGACCGACCTGAAGCAGCGAGTGATCGATCAGGCGTGTGCGGGAAAAATCGAGGTATTTACCGATCCGACGGCCTCGCCGACAGGCTTCCCCTTTAAGGTTCTGCAGTTGGAGGGCACGCTCTCCGATGCCGAGGTCTACGCACAGCGGCATCGTTATTGTGACATGGGGTATCTGCGGTCTCCCTATCGCAAGTCCGATGGGTCGATCGGCTATCGGTGTCCAGCAGAGCCTTTGGAACAGTATCTTAGCAAAGGGGGCAAGGCAGCGGATACTTGCGGGCGTAAGTGTGCCTGCACGGGACTGTTGGCGACGGTTGGACTGGGACAAGTCCGATCGAATCACAAACCGGAGGTGCCATTGTTGACCGCCGGCGAGGATGTGGCGCATATCACGCGTTTTCTGAAGCCGCCGCATCGGTCCTACACAGCAGCGGACGTCATCCGATACATTCTGGCAGAAAGCGCCCGTTGAGAGCATCCCTGGTCAAATGAAGGTTCTGCCGGAAGATCACATACGGTCCATGGTCAGCATCATTTCCGTAACAAACTGACTCTCGAGTTCGACGGGATCCAGTGCATACTTCATCTCAACCATTGCGAAGATTACCCCGATCAGCAGCAAGCCAAGCCCGACGATGAACAAAGGGGCGGCGACGTAGATCAGACTCGGCCACATAATGCTCAAGCCGACAGCCATCGAGCACAACGACAAGCAGGCGATCGTGAGGAGCAGGCAGAAGAGGGTCCGGCGGATCATTCTTGCGCGATGGATCACGTGTTGCGTCTGGACCTGCAGAGCGCCAAGGAGTTCCTGATGTTTGACGGTTGCAACCGCATCCGGCTGCTCACTGCCCCGCTGCCGCGCCAGGGCCTCCTGCTCATGCAATCGTTCTCGCTGGAACGCACGCAGCCGGGTCACCACTGCGGCCAGGCGATTATAGAATGCCAGACATAGAAGCCCACAGGCCGATATCACAATGATCGGCCCCACACCCGCTGAAATGATCTTCGACCAGTCCTGCATAGTGCGCATATCGTAGGTTCGGGTTTGGGCGCGATGGGATCTTTTCGGCCGGTTTCCGTGCAGGGGTTTAGCGCCAGGCGGGGTCTTCCCTATGGGCATGCAGGCGAAACCAGCAATGTCGACAAGGCACTTCGGTGATTGGGGATGTGGAGAAGACCGGATCCTCGTTGCAGATTTTGCGCGGAGGACATTTGCCGCACAAAGTGCCCTGGAGCATTGGATTATCGCAGCCGGCGGTGGGCTTTGGGCATACCGAATCGAAACCTGACACGAACACGGCAGTGAATGAGAACCTGAACAATGACAGCAAATTGTACATTGACGTTCTAAAAAAAAGCGGGCTACCATGCGGCCATGATGGTCCAAGGCGAGAGGACTCCATGGGTGTCCGCGGAGACATCAGGTCCCGGACTCCTGCAGATATCCTTTCGACATCCCTGGTTCGTATTGCTGGGCATTACCGCCGGGCTGCTGGCGGGAGTGTCGTACCTGGCGCTGGCCACGCCGCAGTACACAAGCAGCGCGAAGCTGTATGTACAGCAGGTCCGGCCACGTGTGCTTGTCGAGGTGGAACCGCGTTTGACCTTTGACAGCAACGCCAGCTTCGTAAACATGCAGAAGACGATCCTCACGTCTGCACCTGTGCTGGCGACGGCGTTGGAGAAACCAGGCGTCCGGCAGGTTAAAGCGTTAGCAGGAAAAGGCGATGTTCTTGCCGCGTTGGGAAAGCAGCTGCGGGTAGACGTCGGCAAGAAAGATGACACGATCTCAGTGGAATTTGATGCGGCAGACCGAAGCGAAGGGGAAGTGGTAGTCAGGGCGGTCGTTGAGGCATACATCGCTCAGTGTTCGAACCAAGGGCGGCATACCGCCGACGAGCTGCTGAGGATTCTGGAAGAGCAACGGACCACCTGCGAAAGCCAGATTGCACAGCAGAATGACGCGATGCTGAAACTGAAGCAGGCGGCTGGAACCGTTTCATTTGACCTGAGGGACAGCCCCCGCCTGCAATCGCTGCAGAATCTGAAGGACGAATTGAAGGCAGTGCACACAGAAGCGGTCGCGGCCGAGACTCCGTACAAGGAGGCGGTGGCGGCCTACGCTCGCGATCCAGAGCAGCGAAAACGCATTGAGGATTTGGAGAAGTCCAGCGCGATCACGATTGCCTCAGACCTGGAGAACGCACAGCTCCGCTGGACGATTGCCGATCTGGAACTGAGATTGAACGAACTGGTGAAGTCGTACCGGTACATGCCACAGCACCCGCAAGTTCGAGCGGCGCAGGCCCGGTTGGATGAGCTGACCAGCGCCTATGTGGTTGCGACAAAGCGGCGATGGATGGCAGCCAAGGAGCGGGAAGAGAAACTCGGCCAAGCAATCGAGGTTCAACAGGCAGCGGTTGCGGACTATGCCGGGAAAGCCGCCGAATACGCCAAAATGGACGCCGAGCTGCGGCGTCTGGAGCGGCGGGCGGATGTACTGGATGGCCGAATCAACGAAGTCCGGGCGGGTCAGAGCACAGGGGCGTTGAACGTCACGGTCTTGGAGCCGGCCCACGCGGACTTGAAGCCGTCGAAGCCGCGGAAGACGCGATCACTGGGGGCTGCGATTCTGGGTGGATTGGTATTGGGCACAGGACTGGCGTATTTCCGCGAACGGAGGATGCCGCGGCTGTATACGATTGAAGAGACCAAGGCAAGCATTGCGTTGCCGGTCCTCGGATTGCTGCCGAGGATGCCCTTCCGGCCTATCAGTGGTTCGCGGATGCTGCCGGCGCAGAGGCAACCGCTCTCGCACATTGCGGAAGCCTGCCGGACCATCGGTACCGCGATTCAATTCACGACACCCGCAGGGCAGTGCCGCAGACTGGTGGTGACTTCGCCCATGAGCGGCGAAGGGAAGAGCACCGTGGCAGGGAACCTGGCAGCGGTGCTGGCGCAATCCGGGAAGCGTGTATTGATTATCGATGCGGATCTGCGGAATCCGACGCTCCATCGCACCTTTGGCATCGACGGTCGCATTGGATTGACAAGTGTCCTATCGGGTGAGACTGCGGCACCCGATGCCGTGCGTCCGACCACGGTGGCTGGGCTGGACATTCTGCCATGCGGGCCGGTACCGCGCGACTGCTGGCAATTCGCAGACGGACGGTTCCAAGCGATGCTGGATGAATTGTCCGAGACCTATGACCACATTCTGGTGGATACACCGGCCGTTACCGCGTCGAGCAATGTGCGTGTAATCGCCGCGTTATGCGATGCGGTGCTGCTAGTGGTGCGGATCGGCAAGACAGACCCCCGGCTGGCGGAGTCGGCCTGTGACGGGCTGCTGAACCTGGGAGCACGCATCCTGGGTGTTGTGATTAACGCAGTTCCAGGGACTGCGGGCAGAGATGTGAGCTATTTCGAGCCGCCGGCATCGGGCGTGATGCCGGGTGAGCGGATGTTACCGGCAGAGACACGAGCACGGCCAGAGCAAGTGAAAGGCAACGAGAGTCTCAAGCCCGCCCACTGGGCGGCAGCATTACGCGGATAATCAGGCTGTTTCCGGATCAGAGCAGCGCGAGCCGTCCGAACGCTGGGTGTGATGGGATCCGGTAGCTGATGTCTTAAAACGAACCACGTCAGGCTCGGGCAGCGTGGACTGCGACGATGCTCGGCCGAGTTGTTCTTAGCAACACTTTTCTTGGCGGACCCATCACTTATGGTCAGGCAACGCGAACTAGTCTGGGAACGAGACCTGCGCACACTGTATTCCCCCCAGGAAATTCAGGCGATCCTGCGGCGAGAACGAGGGCGAGCCGATCGGGGCAAGCGTGAGTTCTCGATGGTCGTCATGGAACTGGAGGAAGGCGGCAAGCGACTGCTGGATCGCCTGACGCGTATGCTGCTTTCGCGGGCCCGCTCGACCGATGAGATCGGATGGTTTTCATCGGAGCGGCCGTGTGTGGTTCTTCCCGACACGGGCACGCAGGGCGCGTGTTGCTTTGCGGAGAGCGTCTGCGAACTGGCGAGGCAGAACACGCTGCGGATTGTCTGCAACATTTACACCTATCCCAGCGGCAAGGTTCACCCGGACGATACGGCAGGAAGCGAGAGAAAGCCGCTGCGGCAGGGATTGGGCGACCGAGAGGAGTCGGAGCATTTCGGACGGATGCCGACCGAGATGGACCCCGAGGACAAGCCGAAGGTCACCTACGGCCGACAGCAAGCCGAGGATTGCGAGAGGGTCGATGCGGACTCGCAGCAGGCGGCAATTCGCACTCACTCGCTGGATCCTCTGCTCATTGCCCCCCTACCGGCGTGGAAGCGCGTGCTCGACGTGATCGGCGGAACAGTGGGGCTGGTCGTCTCAGCACCGATCGTCGCTATTGCAGCGGCGTTGATCAAACTCACATCGCCGGGTCCGGCGATGTTTCAGCAGCAGCGTGCCGGGTTGGGGGGCAAGCCATTCTCGATTTACAAGCTGCGCACGATGGTGGCGGACGCCGAGCAGCAGCAAGCCGGATTGCGAGGATGCAGCGAACAGGATGGCCCGGCATTCAAGATGACGAGCGATCCTCGGGTGACGGCCATCGGGCGATGCCTGCGAGTGATGAGTCTCGATGAGCTGCCGCAATTCTGGAACGTCTTGAAAGGGAACATGTCGTTGGTGGGTCCACGGCCGTTGCCGCTGGCGGAAT
>JBLNDH010000555.1:0-6569 GCA_050261455.1 Bacillota bacterium | reverse complement strand
ATGGCGGTGGGGGAGTGCTCCTGTATGGTCCTCCCGGCACCGGTAAAACCATGCTCGCCAAAGCCACCGCTGGCGAGATCGACGCCACCTTCTTCACCATCTCCCCCGCCGAGGTCCTCAGCAAATGGGTTGGTGAGGCCGAGCAGAACATCAAAAAACTCTTCGACGCCGCCCGCCAGGAACAGCGCAGCATCATCTTCATTGACGAAATTGAAGCCCTCGTCCCCGCCCGGCGCGATGAAGGCTCCAGCGTCATGCAACGGGTCGTCCCTCAGCTCCTGCAAGGCATGGAAGGGTTCGATAAGAAGACCACGCCGGTCCTCTTCATGGGCGCCACCAACGTCCCCTGGCAGCTCGACCCTGCCGTTCTCCGCCCCGGCCGATTCGACGAAAAAGTCTATATCCCGCTCCCCGACCTGCCTGCCCGTCGAAAGATGCTCGACATCTACTTGGGCAAACGCCCCATCGCCGATGATCTGAACCTCGATGCCCTGGCGGCCAAGCTCGATGGCTTCAGCGGCGCCGATATCAAGTACATCTGCGATCGCTCCGCCACCGTTCCCTTCCTGCAGAGCGTCGCCACCGGCCAGGAAGGGGAAATTACCCAGGCGATTCTGGATGACGTGATTGCCGATACGCCCCGGTCGGTCACGTCGGATATGTTGCGGCGTTTTGAAGAATGGGCCAAGAGCAGTTCATAATGGAACCCGTGGCTGAACGATCCTATAGATTCCCCAAGTCGCATCGGCTGCGTAGCCGCGCAGAGTTCTCCGCCGTCTTCGAAGCCAAGGTCAGCGACGCCCGGGGCCCGCTGGTCATGTATGCCCTGCCTAACAACCTGTCCCATCCCCGCTTGGGCCTGGTCGTCGGCCGGCGTCTGGGTGTGGCCGTCAAACGCAACCGGATCAAACGCCTCCTCCGCGAGGCCTTCCGCCTGCATCAATACGACATGCCGCAGGGGTATGATTTCGTCATCGTCGTTCGCCCCCACGAGGAAATGATCCTCGCCGAGTATCAAAAGCTCATGACCGCCCTGATGCTCCGCCTCCACCGCAAATGGCAAGAACGTCCCCCCATCAACTAGCCACTATCCACTATCCCCTTATGAAATCCTTCCTGATCCAACTTGTCCTGCTCTACCGCGCCACCCTCGGGCATTTCCTGGGCGGGCACTGCCGCTACTACCCCTCTTGCAGCCAATATGCCATCGATGCCGTCAACAAATACGGCCCCTGGCGGGGGAGTTGGCGAGCACTGAAGCGGATCTGCCGCTGTCATCCCTGGGGTGGCAAAGGCTTTGATCCCGCCTGACGCCGGCCGCCCAGGATCGGCAGCAGACTGGTGTAGTCATCCGTCCACATCCGCAGCCCATCAACGCCCTGAAGCGGCGCCGCGTGCGACTTGATGTCCGGCGATTCCACCAGCGATTGACTTCGCGTCAAAAGGGCCCAATACGAGGGCAAATCCCCCTGGCGCGGGTAGTCATCTCTGACACGCAGTTGGCCCAGGGGGTTGAGCATGGCGGTGTGCAAACCCGCATCCTTCGCCAGGCGGGACAGCACCGGCTCCAGATTGAAATACTT
The DNA here is from genome assembly GCA_050261455.1 of Bacillota bacterium. Taxonomy (GTDB): domain Bacteria; phylum Planctomycetota; class Phycisphaerae; order Tepidisphaerales; family Tepidisphaeraceae; genus JAPLNB01. The sequence continues at coordinate 4,986 of JBLNDH010000555.1, read as the reverse complement.
GTTACTGATGTGAAAAACCAGGGCGCCATCGGGTTTGATGTGACGCAGATAGACATCCAGCGCCTGCCGCGTCAGCAGGTGAACGGGGATCGCATCGCCGCTGAAAGCATCGATAACCAGCACATCGAAGTTCTGTGGCTGCTCCCGTTCCAGCGAGAGTCGTCCATCCCCAAAAGCAAAGTCGATCGTCGCTGCCGAATCGGTGAGATACCAGAAGTAGTTTCGGGCCAGTTGCTCGACATCGCGGTCGAGTTCGTAGAACTTGACGTAGTCGCCGGCCTTTCCGAACGCCGCCATGGTCCCAACCCCCAAACCAATGACGCCGATGCGCCTAGGCTGATCCGGGTGCACCGCCCGCAGGACCCGTGCCACCCCCGAGGAGACGCCGTAGTAACTGCTGGGATGACGTCGAAGCTCCGGGTCGGTCAACTGCACGCCATGCGTGATCACGCCATGACGCATCCCTCGCACGCGATTGGCCGGGTCGTATGGATTCTCATCGTAGACGGTGATCACCCCGTAGAAATTACGATGCCGGGCGATGAGGTTGGCGTTGGATGGCGTGTTGACGCTCTCGGAAAACCAGAGCAGCGACAGCAGGATGCAGACCGGGACCAAGGCATACAGAGACAGACGCCCTTTGCCTTTGAACAGCTGAAGCTGTGGATCGAGGAACATCACCGCCAGTAGACTCGCACAGCAGAGGGCCGTAGCCGCATATACTTCGTAAAAACCATCGAAGACCAGAGGCGCCAGCAGCGCCACGCTCATCCCGCCGAGGACACCGCCGAGGGCAATGCAGAGATAATAGAAAGTCAGGTGGACGGGCGCGGGCTTCAGGCGTGCCAATTCGCCATGGCAGATCATGCAGCCGGCGAGCAACACCGTGCTGAACAAAGTGAACCGGAGCACGATCGAGCGGGCATCCTGGAAAACTTGCCAGAGCAGAACCAACTCGGCGGTCATCAGAATCAGGATCCAGATCGGCCGGGAGTACCAGCGCAGGTTCTCGAACGGAATGATGAACGTCAGCAGGTACAGCGCCAGCGGGATGACCCACAGGAAAGGAACGACCGCCACGTCCTGACAGATCTTGTTGGTTGCCGCCAGCAGCAGCGCGCAAGCACTGGCCGGGAGGAGAATCCAGAGGATCCAGCGAGCCGATGCCCGCGGGTCCCGGGCTGCTGGGGAAGTGGATTGGGCTGAAGGCAATGCCTTGGGATTTCGGCGAACCAGCAGCAGGGCACAGGCCGCAAACATAGCGGCGAAGCAGACGAAGCCGCCCGACCAGAGCCGGGCTTGGGCGATGCGCGAGGTGGCGGGTTCCACCACGAATGGATAACTCAACAGGGCCAGCAGCGATGCCGCATTGGACAACGCGTACAGCCGATAAGGCGATCGCGTGGGATTCAATCGGCTGAACCAGGCCTGCAACAGCGGCGCGGTGGCCGAGAGGACGAAATAGGGGAGGCCGATGCTTGCCGCCAGCAACAGGAGGATCTGTCCGGTGGGATTGCCTCCGCCTTGTGGCTTCCAGGACTCGCTGGGGGTGATGGGCAGCAATGCAATCGCCGCCAGGAGCAAAGTGGCATGGAGGATCGCCTGGGCGCGAGGCTGTAACCAGCGAATGCTCAGATGCGCGTAGATGTAGCCGCCGAGCAGGATCGCCTGGAAGAAGAGCATGCAGACGGTCCAGACGCCGGTGCTGCCGCCGAACCAGGGAAGGATGTACTTGCCGATCAGCGGCTGAACCGAGAAGAGCAGGAATGCCCCGGTGAAAATGCTGATCGCGAAGGCTGCCCCACCCACGAGCGGGTCCAGGGGACATGCCTCGGCTGGGGAAACAACCGTGTCAATCGCCGTTGGCGGAGTTGCGCGACGTAAAGTGTGAGTTGCCTTCACGAACTCAGTTATAGCAGCTTTCGCACCTTTTTGAATCGCTTCTCGATCCGCGAGCGAAGGGCGTGATGTCCCTCACGGTATTCATGCCCGTGGCGAGCGATGGCGACGAACAGCTTGACCATGTTCTGCCAGTCGCTGATGTCCACGTACTCCGGGCCGATCTTCCCGGCTTCCCGATCGGTGTTGTGGTAATTGCCCAAAGCCACGCAGATCGAGGAAGCCTGGAAGCCGTAGACATCGTAGACCGTGGCTTCGCAGGTGCCGCCGGGCATCAGGGCCCGCTGGTACTTGAAGGAGCGGCTGCGTTTCTGGAAGGCTTCGGCCTGCTGGGTGAGAAAATACGTTAACGCCGAGTTGAAGATGCTGGTGCGATCGCCGACGCGGATGATCGGCCCGGCGCCCTGAGGGGCATATGGCTGCATGGCGGAGGTTTCAATCGCGATGATCCGATCGGTCTTCTTCAGCAGCTTGGGCTGGATGGACGCGGCGATGGCGCCGATGAAGCCTTCCTCTTCGGCTCGCGTCAGGAGCACGGCGATGGGGGCGGCAGGGGGGGTACGGTGCAGTTCATCAAGCATCGTAAGGGCGGCCGCGGCGCCGGCGACATCGTCGCAGGCCCGGCAGTAGAACTTTCCGCCTTTGATCCGCCCTTCGCCTTGGTCGAACATGCCCAGGACGCCGGGCGGAACCTCTTCCTGCACCCGCACGTGGACTTTGCGGAGCCATCTCTTTTCTTCCCGCCCGGTGACTTGAAGGACTTGGCCAGGGATCTCCCGATCGGCGGCGAAGAAGCGGACCTTGGTGTGTCCGATGAACTCGGCGAGCACGTGGCCGCGGAAGTCGGCTTCCAACGTCCTGGCGTCGCGCATGCGTTTAGCGACGAAGCCGGGGTGATCCATGTGGGCCCCGAAGACCCAGCGGGGAAGATTCCTCTGCTTGCCGGGGAGCTCAATGAGCAGATTGCCGGAAGGGTCACGCGAAAGGCGAAGCCGGGGACGCTGGCGGACGAAGTCCGTGACGTAATCGACGACGCGTTCTTCCAGAAATGGAGCGGTAGGAAGAGAGCAGAGATCGTGGAGGATAATGGGTGTACGGCTCATGAAAATAGTATAGGGCCTGGCGAGCCAGGAAGCTCGAAGCCCGAAATCCGAATGCCGACGCGAACGCGCTAGAACGGATCTGCCTGCGTCGCCAGGTTCTCAAAGCGGGTGGACTTGTTATCGAAAAACAGCTTAACCGTCCCCGTGGGGCCGTTACGCTGCTTGGCGACGATGATTTCGGCGATGTTGTCGGGTTGGAAGTCGGGCTCGCCCATGTTGTAGTAATCCTCGCGGTGCAGGAGCATGATGACGTCGGCGTCCTGCTCGATGGAGCCGGATTCACGCAGGTCGGACATGCGTGGGCGGTGGCCATCGCGGCCTTCGGTAGCGCGGTTGAGCTGGGAGAGTGCGATGACCGGAACGTTGATTTCGCGGGCGACGGCCTTGATGGCGCGGGAAATCTCGCTGATCTGCTGCTGGCGGGAATCCGGGCCGGGGTTGTCCATGAGCTGCATGTAGTCGATCATGATGCAGCGGATGTCATGCTGCATTTTGAGACGGCGGGCTTTGGCACGCAGGTCGAGCGGCGTGAGGCCGGCCGAGTCGTCGACCCAAATGGGGGCCTTGGCGAGTTGACCCACGACGGTGGCCAGTTGCTGGTATTCATGCGCCTGGAGCATGCCGCGGCGGAGCTTGTGGGAGTCGATCTTGCCCCGGCTGCAGAGCATACGCTGGGCCAATTGCTGCTTGCTCATTTCCAGGGAGAAGACGGCACAGGGCATGTTGTGATCGGCGGCGATGCCTTCGATGAGGTTCATGGCGAAGGCGGTTTTGCCCATGGATGGCCGGGCGGCGACGATGATCATCTCGCCGTTCTGCAGCCCGTTGAGCATGTCATCGAGATCGAAGAATCCGGTCTCCAGGCCTCGCTGGCCGCGGTTCTCGATCATCTCGAAGACCTCGTGCAGCACGGTTTCCAGGGGGACGGTGTCGCCGCCGACCTTCTTCTGGGCGATTTCGAAAATGCGTTTCTCGGCCTTATCAACCACCATGTCGGCCTGCTCGTGAGGCGAATAGGAGTCGCGCAGGATGTCGTTGCTGGCGGCGATCAACTGGCGCAGGAGGTACTTCTCACGCACGATCCCGGCGTAGTGGGCCCCATGGGCGGCGGAAGGGACGGCATTGAGGATCTGCGCCAGGTAGGCGACGCCGCCGACCTCCTCCAGGAGCTGACGCTTGGCCAGCTCCTCACGCACGATGACGGCATCAATGGCTTTGTTCTGCTCATAGAGCTTCACCAGACAATCGAAGATGATCTGGTGGTCGGCCTGGAAGAAAGCGTCACGATCGACGATCTGGACGATCTGCCCAATGGCGTCCTTATCGAGCATCATGGACGCCAGCAAACACATTTCCGCCTCGATGGAGTGGGGGGGCAGGCGATCAAACTGGCCTGCTACGGATTCCATCAGCTGACTCATCGAAGCCTCCTTCCAACGAACAACGCCCTCGTTCCCAAGAAGGCGGGTGTTCTGCCCGTTGTCCCTTGTCAGGTTGCCTTTGCTATCCGCGATGAACCCCAGGTTGCGAATGGCAGCGGACAACGGGCCCGAGACAACCAGGGTTTATCGGCAGAGGAAGGGTCGAAGCAGTGTAATGCGTACCGCATTACCGCAAATTGGCAACCCTCCCGAACAAACGCCGGACAGTGTGAGATTATAAACCGTATCCGAGCGAGCGGTCGAGTGTACGAGAAAAAAGGGCGGGCTCTATAAAGAGCCCGCCCTTCGTCAGTTTTTCAACCGAGTATGAACAATCCTGGATGGCTGGGCAGATCGGGCCGCGAACAGCCCGGGATCAACCTATAAACGCAAGTCGCGTGTCATCCAAGAAGCTGTTGTTCAGGCAGTGGCTTGCCCTTCGGCCTCGGCGGCCTTGGCAGCCTTCTGGGCGGCGTCGATCAGGGCCTTGCTCTCGGCATCGGGAGCGACCCAGACCTTGACATCGGCGGCGAGATCCTCGGCCAGACGCACCTGGACCGTGT
>JBLNDH010000554.1:0-5193 GCA_050261455.1 Bacillota bacterium | reverse complement strand
CCTGTTCGGTGTCGAGCGACACGACGATCGAGTCTATCTGATCTGGGAATACATCGAAGGCACGCCGCTGGAACAGTACCTGGCCACTCACACGCCCAGTGAATCTGCGATTGCCACCCTGGCTCACGATCTGGTCAGCTGTGTGCAGTCTCTCCATGCCCTGGGCATCGTGCACGGCGCCATCCATGGCCGAAATGTCATCGTCCGCCCCGATGGCAGCATCGCCCTGACCCATATCAGTCCGCTGCTTTATAATGATCCCGAGGCGGATATGGAGATGCTGCGTCCGCTGTTGGAACAGATGCACTATGCCAGCGAGTTCCCCGAGTTGGCCTCCGACCTCCAGTCTGGCGTTCTGCGGGCGGGTGGCGAGTCGGAAGCCGAGGCCGCTGGCGTCCGACGCCGGGCCTTGATCGCTGCTGCGATGGTGGCGTTCCTGGGCGCAGTGCTGGCCTTGTTTCTCTGGTATCTGGCCACCCGAATCTCCGCAGATACCGCCCGTGATTCCCAGTCCCGCGATGTCTCGCAGAGGCTCGAACCCGGAATTGTCTTATGAATGCCAGCCGATACCTGGACCCGGCCCTTGTCGAGCATCTGAACCAGCTTCAGTTGTCCGCTCGCAGCGTGGTCATGGGTAGCACTGTCGGCCAACACCGCAGCCCCGTGAAAGGCGCCAGCATCGAGTTCCGCCAGCATCGCTTCTATGTCCCGGGTGACGAACCCCGGCGGCTCGATTGGCGCGTCCTCGGCCGCACCGATCGCCCCTATGTCAAGGAATACGACGAGGAAACCAACCTTCGCTGCGTCCTTATGCTCGACTGCAGCGGTTCGATGGGGTACGGCGGGCAGCACGACACCAAATACGACTATGCAGCCAAGCTGGCGGCTGCCCTGGCCTACCTGATGCTCGGCCAGACGGAGAGCGTCGGCGTCGCCATCTGCGGCCAGCGGTTGGACTATTGGTTGGCGCCCCACGCCGGGCCCCTCCAACTCTCTCGCACCCTCGAATCCCTCGAACGCCGCCGGCCACGCGGCCCGTCGGGGCTCGCCGAGGCCATGCATGAAGTCGCCGATCGCCTCGAACGCCGCGCCCTGGTCGTCGTGCTATCCGACTTCTTCATCCCCGTCGAGCAGATTCGCAGCGGCCTGGCCCACCTTCGCCACGATCGCCATGAGATCATTGCCATGCAGGTGGTCGATCGCGATGAGGTCGAGTTTCCCTTCCGCAACTGGTGTCGTTTCCGCGGCCTCGAGGGCGAACGGCCCCAAACGTGCGAGCCCTCCGTGATGCGACAAATGTACCTGGACAATTTCCGTCGTCATCGTCGCGCGTTGCGGGAAGCGTGCCTGACGATGCATGTGGACTATCACCCGTTTACCACCGATAAATCGGTGCTCGATGCCATTCGGCTCTTCTTGAGCCGGCGCCGGTGAGGGCCAAGACACACCCATGTTCAGCAACATGATCATGTTGGCCGGCTTGGGCGGGGCAGTCATCCCCTTGGTGCTGCACCTGCTGGCCCGCGCACGCCATCGCACGGTGGACTGGGGCGCCATGATCTTCCTGGAGGGCCGTGATTTCCGCCACAGCCAGAGCACTCGCCTCCGCCAGGGAAGTCTGCTCGCGATCCGCATGCTTACCGTGGCTCTGCTCGCGATGGCCCTGGCCCGACCCGTGATCCGTGGCAAATGGTCCGGTATGGTTCGGCCAGGCCGCATCACCGCCGTCATCGTCCTCGACTGCTCCTATAGCATGGCCTACGAAGAGCTCGGGCGCACCCGCTTCGATAAGGCGCGCGAAGCCGTCCTCCAGATTCTCGCCAGCCTGCGTAAAGGCGACGAGGTCTCCTTCGTGCTTCTCGGCGACCAACTCGATACCCTCTACCGTGAACCGACCACCAATCTGCAGCTTGCCGCCCGCGACATTGCCGAACTCCAGGTCTCCAATGGTATGGCCGATTTCGAGCGAGGCCTCGCCGTCGCCAGAGCCATTCTCGATCAACCCTCCCGCATCAACCGGGAATTGTACCTGGTCTGCGATCGCCAATCCGTGAACTGGCGCTCCCTGGGAACCAACTCGGGCGCCGCCTTCCGCAAATGGCTTGCGCAGCCGAACAACCCCACCCGGTTCTTTGTCATTCCCGTTGGCGGTGCCGATTCCGACAATGTCGCCATCGAATCGGTTTCCCTCGTCGATGCCCTGGCCGTTCGCGACCAGCCGACGGAAGTCGAGGTGCGCATCCGCAACTATGGCCTCATGCCCTGCGCCAATGCCGAGTTGTCCCTCTCCGTGATCTCGCCCGCCGATACACCGCGCGACGGGAAGATCGCCGGCCGACTTCTCAAGACAACCCCCATTTCCGTCGGCCCCGGCAGCGCAACCGTTCTGCGTGTTCCCGCGACTTTCGATCAGGTAGGTTCCCATGTCCTCACCGCCCGCATCAAATCGCCGGGCCTTGAAGCGGATAACCGCTTCGATACCGCCATGGACGTAATCGATCCCGTCCATGTTCTGGTCATCAGCGGCGATGAGGCCGTCGAGGAAGTCCGCCGCGAGTCGTTCTTCCTCCGCCAGGCGCTGGCGCCGTATCAGACGGCCCTCAAACGCCGAGGTGATCCAGCCGTCGTCTCGATCCGCGGAACCGAAGAATGGAACAAGATTGATCTGGCCAAGTATCAAGTCGTCATCCTGGCCAACGTCCCCCAGATCAGCCTGGATCAGGCGCGTGCGCTCGAGCAGAAGGTCTTCGAAGGCGCCGGCCTGATTATTGCTCCGGGAAGTCTCGCCCGCGTTGATAACTACAACAGCGTCCTTTATCGCGATGGCACCGGCCTCATGCCCGCACGACTGGCCGTGCCCGTCTCCGCGGATGGTTCACGCGCCACCAGCCTTCTTGGCTTCGAACCCTCCCATCCGATCTTCCGATTCTGCCGCCGCACCGACCCGCTCCCCGGCACCGTGGTCGGGCGGTACTTCCCGGCCATTCCTCGCTCGGCCGATGCCTTCACCCTGGCCAGCTACGCCTCCGGCGAGCCCTTCCTCATCGAAGGTCCTCGTGGCCGCGGACGCGTTCTGCTCCTGACCACCCCCCTGGATGCGGATTGGAGCACGCTGCCCCTTCAGCCCTTCTTCCTCCCGTTCATTCAGTCGGCCGTTCGCTATGTTTGCGCCCCTTCCCTGCCCAGTCGCAACCTTTCTCCCGGCCAGGCGCTGATTGCCTCCTTCGAGGAGCCTCTGGAAGGCCGAAGCGTCCTGCTTAGCCGCAACGATGAACCCATCATCGCGCTGCCCATCCCCAACAACCGCAATCAGATCATCTACGATGACACCCAGCGCACCGGCATCTACCGCCTGCAGGCGACCGTCAAAGCCCCCAACCCGCAACGCATCGTACACTTCGTCGTCCAGGGCCCGCGCGATGAATCGGACCTCACTCCGCTCACTGCCGCGCAGTGGGAACGCCTCCGCACGGTCTATGACTTCATGCTGCTCGATCCTGCGTCTCGCCCGATCACCGCTGCCCTGACCCGCAGCCGTGAGGGACGCGAATTGTGGCTGTATTTCCTCCTCGCCGTCATGGTTCTGGGCATCGGTGAAATGTGGCTGACGCGACGGTGGTCGCGGGAGGTGGCCTGATGCTTGCTGCCCTTTCCTTCCGCGCCTCGGAACTCTGGCCCATCTGCGTGCTGATCCTGGCCCTGGTTGGCGTGGCCATCATCGTGCTCTACACTGAACAGGTGCGCACCTTGGGCCGTCCATGGCAGTGGGTTCTCCCTACGCTGCGCGGTGCCGCCCTGGCGGCTGTCGCCGTGTCGATCCTCCGTCCGGTCATCACCCGCGACAAGACCGCTCAGGAGGAAGGCGCCGTCGTCGTGCTCCTCGATCGCTCCATGAGCATGGGGGCCTTGGATCGCCTCCTGCCCCCCAAGTCGGCTGATTACAGTCGCCGCCTCAGCCAGCTCATGGGCCTCGCTGATGATCTGCGATTGCTCCCGGAGGGTGTCCGTTCCAAGTCCATCAATGAGGTCAGCGAATCCCTCAAGCACCTGGATTCGTTAAGCGAGGATATTGCCCGCGCTCGCCGTGAAGTCGATTATGCTCGCTTGTCCGGCCGCGAGCCCCAGTCGGCGCAGAGCCGCCTCGACCAGGCCGTTTCCGCTTTTGTGGCTGCTGCCAAGGATGCCCAGCATGCCGCCCAGGCCATGAACACCACGCGTGCCGTCATCGATCACCTTGCTCAACTCGCCAAGCCGCCCAAGCCCGAGGATCGCGAACAATGGATCCGGAACCTGCCCACCATCGTTCAGCAGGCCCGCGCTCCCGCCGAGGCTTCGCAAAGCGAGATCGATCAGAAACTGTATCTGGCCAATGATCGGGTCCGAAACACCTGCGACCAGCTCTCGGGGCTTTCTCGCCTCAATCTGAGCTGGTTGGCTATCGCCGGCGGCAACCGTTCCTTGCTGGCGCAACTGGACAGCAAAACCCCTGTCGTCGGGTTCACCCTCGCTGATGGCCTTCTGCCATTGTCGCTCAATCGCGAGAACCTCGCTGCATCGCCGGCTCCCATCGAACCCCGCGGCATGATCAGCGACCTAAGCGGCGGCCTGCGACAGTCGCTGCAACGCTTCGCGGGCCAACCCGTACAAGCCGTCGTCCTCTTCTCCGATGGTCGCCAGGTGGGCGCACGCGACAGCTTCCCCGCCGGCCTGTTGCCCTCCGGCGTTCCCATCTTCACCGTCTCCAGCGCGTCCCCCCATATGCGCGATCTGACGATCGAATATGTCGATCTTCCTCGTAGCATCTTCGTCGGCGAAACCCTCATCGCTCGCCTGGTTGCCCGCACGATCAATCTCGAGCCATCTCGCATCGTCGGACAAGCCCGCCTTGCCCCGGACGGCGCCGAACCCGTTGCCGCCACGCTTCGCATGCGTGATCAACAGCCCGATTCCGACGTGAAATCCTGGCGTCTCGAAGCCGAACTGAAGGTCCGCCTCGACAAACCCGGCCTGCAGCGACTCGTCTTCAGCCTTCCCGTCCAGGACGGCGAAGCCACCGCCGCCAACAACCAGATCGAACGGTGGGTCAAGGTCACCTCCCAAACGCTCAACATCCTGGCGATTTCCGGCTCTCCTGGCTGGGATTTCCGCTATCTCCGCAACGCCATGCTCCGCACCCCTTTCGTCCAGTTACGC
>JBLNDH010000553.1:0-6395 GCA_050261455.1 Bacillota bacterium | reverse complement strand
CCCGCCTTCAGCAGGTTTTCTGGAACCTCCTTAACAACGCCACCAAGTTTACCCCGACCGGTGGCCGGATCACTCTCCGCACACGCAACGCAATCCTTGCGGATGACTCCAAGCCCGATGGATCCTGTCCCACCTTGATCGTCGAAGTCTGTGACTCCGGCATCGGCATCGAAAGCGATTGCCTGCCCCGCCTTTTCCAGGCTTTCGAGCAGGGCGAGCGTTCCATTACCCGCCGCTTTGGCGGCTTGGGTCTGGGCCTGACCATCAGCAAAGCATTGATCGACGCCCAGGGTGGGCAACTCACCGCCGCCAGCGCCGGCCCCAATCAAGGCGCCACCTTCACCATTCAACTGCCAACTGTTCCCTCCTCCTTCATCCAGCCCTCGACGCCCGACTCCGTTCTTCCCGACTACACCATTTCCGTCCCGCATCTGCCGTTACGCATTCTCCTCGTGGAGGATCATCAAGACACCGCCCACATCATGGCCCGCCTGTTGGGAGGCCTGGGCCATGAGGTACAGACCGCTCCGGGGGTCGGCAAAGCCCTCGAACTGGCTCAGTTGCAGAGATTCGACCTGCTGATCAGCGACATCGGGCTGCCCGACGGTAGTGGCCTGGAACTGATGCGCACGCTCCGCCAGCGCAGTTCCATCCGCGGCATCGCCCTCAGTGGTTTTGGCATGGAGATGGACCTGGTCCAGAGCAAGGAAGCCGGCTTCGTCGAGCATCTCATCAAGCCCATCAACTTCCAGAAACTGGAATCGGTGATCGCCCGAGTCGCCGCTTGCGAGGAGACGTCGTAAGACGGAATGGGCGTCGGCGGCGCGGGGTTGGGGTGAGCGAAACCGCAAGCGTAATTCCGGGTCGGACGGCGAAGGAGAGCATTCGCGATTAATTGACAATTGCAAATTGACAATTATCAATTGCCAATTCAGTGCTGAATCCCTTCGTTTGCCGTCCCGTTCCCCCCATACGCTACTTCTCTCTTCTGCACCCGGTTCCTCACGCCTGAACCTTGCTCCGCTCCTCTGCCACCGCGGCAAATGCCAGTCGTGCCGCCTGGATCGTCTGATCGATCGCCTCTTCCGTGTGCGCCAACCCTACGAACCAGGCCTCAAATTGCGACGGCGGCAGGTATATCCCATTCTGCAGCATCGCATTGAAGAACGTCGCAAAGGCCTGCAGGTCGCACGCCACCGCCTGCTCGAAATTCTCCACCGTCTGATCCGCCTTGCGCACGAAGAACGGCGTGAGCATCGATCCCACGCGGTTGATGACCACGGGAACTCCCACCGCTTGCGCTGCCTCCGCCAATCCCTTCTGCAAGGCCGCGCTGGCTTTCTCCAGCGTTTCGTAGGCTTCCGGCTCCTGCAGGACATCCAGCGTGGCCAGTCCCGCGCTCATTGCCAGTGGGTTGCCGCTTAGCGTGCCCGCCTGGTACACCTTCCCTGAGGGGCTCACCATCTCCATCAGCTTCTTTGAGCCGCCGTACGCTCCCACGGGCAGCCCGCCGCCGATGACCTTGCCCAGGCACGTCAGATCCGGCTTGATCCCATACAGCGATTGAGCCCCGCCCCAGGCGACGCGGAATCCGCTCATGACCTCGTCCAGGATCAAGAGCACCCCGTGCTGGCTGCACAAGGCCCGCAGCCCTTCCAGGTACCCGGTCTTCGGCAAGATCACCCCCATGTTTCCCGGCACGGGTTCCACGATCATGCAGGCGATCTTCCCGGCATATTTCTCAAAGGCCGCTTGCACCGCCTCCAGGTCGTTGTAGTGGACCAGGATCGTCGTCGAGGCGATGGACTCGGGAACTCCCGGGCTCGACGGCGAACCGAACGTCAGCGCGCCACTGCCCGCCTGTACCAGCAGGCTGTCCACATGTCCGTGATAGCACCCGATGCACTTGATGATCAGGTCGCGCTGGGTTGCTGCCCGGGCCAGGCGGATCGCGCTCATCGTTGCTTCCGTTCCGCTGTTCACAAAGCGCACCATCTCGACCGAGGGGATGGCCGAGGTTACCAGGCTTGCCAGTTGCGTTTCCAACTCGGTAGGGGCCCCAAAGCTCCATCCCTTCCCGATGGCCTTTGACAGCGCCGCCACCACCCGCTCGTTGGCATGCCCGGCGATCAGGGGCCCGTAGCTGCCGACGTAATCGACATACGTATGGCCATCGATGTCCGTCACCGTGCAGCCTTGGCCGCTACGGATGAACAGCGGCGTGCCGCCGACTGCTTTGAAGGCCCGAACCGGCGAACTGACGCCGCCCGGCATCACCTGTTGCGCCTTGGCAAACGCCGCCTGTGAATTGCTGATCGTTCGAGTGCTTTGGTCGAGCATAACACCCATGGTAGAGACCCTCATGGCCAACGCAAACCCCAAACCGCTGTGAGATGAAGGGGGGAGGAATGACGAGGCCCGTACTCCGAAGGCCGAGTTGGCGAATGGCGAAGGGGGTGGGCGGTGGGGAGGGGGTGCCGCTTTAAGTTCTTCACTTTAAAGAACATGCGGTGGAACTGGGTTCGTTTTGCTGCATAGTTGCCAGTTCGTAGTTGCCAGTTGCCAGAAGGAAAATGGGTTCGTTTTGCACTGGCAACTAACGACTGGCGACTACTCAATGGGTTCGTTTTGTTGGAGGGGCGGTTGGGGACAGGGAGTCATTGGGATGCTGGCGGTGCGATATCGACTTGTCAAAGAGCGGTACAACGGTCGCCCGCACAGCTGGTGGGCGACTGACGTGTGTACGCTCGGCTGGCAAGAATGTTCAGGAAATATTCGAGATTTGTTCGCAGCTGCTACTTCCCCAGCTTGAAGGGCACGCCTTCTTGTTCCCAGCCCTGGATGGTTCGCCGGATATCCTGAATGGTGAGCTTCAGCTCCTTTGAGGCATCCAGCAGGCTTTCATAGAGGGCCGGGTTGTTCAACATCATGGCGACACTGCCGTTGCCTTCGTCGAGTTTCTTGGAAATCGACTCGAACCGCTTCAGCACCCCATCCACCTGCGTCAGCCGATCGCCCAACTGCTTGGAGAGACCCGCAATCTGCCCCTCCGTCGTGGCCAGGAGCTTGTCCCCGTGGTCGGCCAGTTGATCCATGCGCACGTTGGCGTTGGCGCTGAGTTTCTCCAGATTGCCGCCGATTCGTTTGGCCGTCTCCGACACGTCCCGGAAGTTGGCCAGGGACTCGTGGATGCTCCGACGCATTCCTTCGTCGCCCACCAGCGAATCGACCTTGTCCAGCACGCCCCCGGCCTTGGCGATGTCCTGGTTGAGCGTATCCACGGTGTTGACCAGTTTTTGGATCAACTTCGATTCGCGGAACTGCTCACCGGTTCGCCTCAATTCCCGGCTCGTCTTGGTCAGATCCTTGGCCAATTCGCTGATTTCCGGCGGCAGAATATCCACACCCACAAACCTTGCCGACAGCGTCTGGTTGGGCTTGAGCTGTCCAATCGGCTCCGCCTTGGTTCGCATCGCTGTGGGTTGTGTTGTCGACCAAGTGATCGCCTCGTCCACCCCATCATGTGCCGGGAGCATGAGGTTCAGCGAAGCCCCGCCGCCGATCAACTGGGTGCGAATGATCGCTTCCACATTCCCCGGCAAGGGCGGATCCTGATCCACGACGGCGTGAATCACGACGCTGGTCTGGTCGGGACTGCGGCGCACATCGACCACCCGACCCACATTTACGCCCAGATACAAAACCGGCGAGCCTTCGCCAATTCCGTCGGCTTCGAGGGCCACAAACCGAATCGGCATTTGTGGCTTCATGAACAGCCGCAACGGCGCTTCGCTAAAACGCAGAATCATCCAGCCCAGGAGGATCGAGGCTACCAGGACCGTCACGCCCACCAGAATGTTCTTTTTATACGGAGACATACAGTTGGCACATCACGCAGTCGTTGGCTGACTTGTCCCAGAATACAGAACTCGTGCCTTGGAAGCCAGTTGACGCCAACGACTCGCGGCCGGCGCAAGTACGACTGCAACGCTTCAAGTAGGCCGATTGCTTAGGGCAGCGCCACATGCAGGCGGCATTGGGGATCGCCGGATTACCGAGGGCGTGGCCGAAAGGCTTTATGGCACAGTTCTTAGGGTGGATGTCGCACCCATGGGACGGTCAGTGGGCTCGCCCTCCCGGGAGCTACGTACTGGGGAAACAGCTTCGTGCTTCCGCTCTGAGGTCAGGTCATCTGCGAAGGATTCAACAGAGCGTACTCGCACTGGGGGAACTCCCGCGTCCACCAGATCTGTCCGCCGGCGCCGCGCTCCTTGCGGATGCCATCCTCCAGCGATTTCAGTTGTGGCTCGTAAATGGCTCCCCAGGGGAGCTTCTTCACCACTTCGATGAGGGCTAGCGCCCCATCCAGGTTCCGGCCCCTTCGCCGGCGAGTAACCTCTTCGTTAACATTCCGCCATATATCGCCCAATGCCGATTTGTTGTTGGCCGTGATCAGCGTCGCGGCGAATGTGGCCGCTTCGCTGTCTTTCCCCGCCTGCAGCAACGCCTGCATGTATTGCTGCCGGGGCATGTTGATCTCAGCCTCGGTTGCATTGTGGCTCATCCAATAGTCCAAGGCCTCTCGTAGCTGCCCCGCGGCTTCCGTGGCGATGGTTGGCTCCGACTTGATCCGCGACAACTTCAGCAAGACCTCCCCGTGCGTCTGGCGAACCATCGCCAGGTTTCGATCATCGCGGCTGCTTGCCAGCTTCTCTTCCAGCACCGTCAGCAGGCGGATGCGGCGAGTCAGATCCGCCTCGTTATCCCCTTTAAACCGCTCGGACCACAGGAACAGCTCGCTGACACTTGCCTCCTGGAACAGCTTGGACAGGACTTTCCAGATGGTCTCCCGCACCGTCGGATCCCGCTCCACCGTTTGCGACAAGTGGCGGGCAATGGCTTCCGCGTTGGCAAACGACGCCGTGCGCTGCAATGCTTCCGCCGCCGCCAAGCGAACTCCCTGTTGGTCGTCATTCAACATATTGACGATCATGTTGGCGGCGCCGGGATCTCCGATCAGGCCCAATCCGTTGATGGCGGCGATCCGCACTCCTATCGATTCCCGCGGATTCAGCAGCTCATAGAAGACTGGCATCGAACTCCGATGCCCCAGTTTGGACATCGCCACCACCAGGTTTTCCCGCAACTTCGCTGCCGAGACAACCCCGGTGGTGCTTCCCAGTCGCGCCCGCAACTGCTGCGCCACTTTGAGCGCCAGATCGGCGTTCTCCTCGTCGCGCAAGGTGGGTGCCAAGTCCCGCAGCGCCTGGGCGGAAGCGCTGGCGACGCTATAAGGCGTATTCGGATCGCTCAGCCGGCTCAGCAACTCCGGCACCGAGCGAAGATCCTGCGAAGGGCCGAGCGCCGCGAGAATCGCCGCCTGCACGCCCAGATCCTTCTCCTGCG
Organism: Bacillota bacterium; assembly: GCA_050261455.1. Lineage (GTDB taxonomy): Bacteria > Planctomycetota > Phycisphaerae > Tepidisphaerales > Tepidisphaeraceae > JAPLNB01. The sequence goes on along the minus strand of JBLNDH010000553.1, from coordinate 989 downwards.
ACAATTGCGCCAGCAGGGCATCCACCGCGCCGGGATCGTTGGCGGTCGTCAGCGTCCGGGCTACCCGCATTCGCACATCGGTTGAGCTGTCGCCCACCATCTTCCGCAGCGTTTCCAGCACCTCGGACGCGATGCGTGTGCCCCCGTAGGACAACGCGTCGTCGTAGATAATCTGAACCGCTGCCAGGCGCACGTCCTCCACATTTGAACGCAGATAACCGATGAGTCTTTTGACTCGCTCCGCCTCGGCCGTCTTCCGATCCTGATACTCGTCGCGCATCAAGCGCGTGGCGAACTCACGTGTCTCATCCAGGCGTCGCCAGCCCTCGCCCGCCCGAACCGAGTACTTGTAGAGCAGATCCGTTGCCCACTCGAGGTCTGTACTTTTCTTGCTTGTTTCCCACCACTGGCTCCACAACTGCGCGTCGTTTCCGAATCGCAGGCCCGTCATCTCCTCCAAGGCCCGCGCCGCGGCATCCCGCACCAGTGGGTTTTCGTTTTCTCGAGTCAGGATGGTTACGAGAAACCCAGCCGTCCGTTTGTCGATCAGACGCCCCATGGCGCGGATAACCGCCGCCCGCGTGTTCCAGTTCCTGATGAGGTTGTCCACGAAACCGGTCAGCTTCGCCCTGGCCTGCTCGCTATTCTTGAAGGTCGCCAGCGCCGTGGCGGCCTTTTCCGTCATCTCCCGGTCGTCCCCCAGCAGATTGGCCAGAGCCTTTACATAGCTGTCTTCCAGTGTCTGATCTCCCGAAAATGCCCGGGAGATACCCGACAGGGCCTTGGCCACCGCCAATTGCCCAGGCCGATTGCCAAAATCGCCCAACACGCGAAGGAGGATCTCATCGGCTTCGCGACTGGCGCGGGAGACCAGGCGTCGCGCCGCCTCTTCGCGGAGCTGCTGTTGTGCCAAAGTGTCCGGTGCATTGCGGTCCGTCAGGATCTGCTGCTGTTGCTGGAGATCCTTCTGGACGGCATCGCTGGCGGTC
>JBLNDH010000552.1:0-10238 GCA_050261455.1 Bacillota bacterium | reverse complement strand
GGGGAGTTGCCCGTTGCCAGAGGGGAAATGGGTTCGTTTTGTCGAATGGCGACGGCGGGGGATCGGGAAGCGATCCCGCGGCAGCGAGGCGCAAGGCAGAGCGGGCGAGCGGGCTGCCCAGTAAGAGATACGACCGTGCCCAAGGAATGTTCGAACCGAAGTTGGCTAACGGTTCATCTTTTGGTGACCGTAACGAGAATCTCGCTGGTTGGGCTGGTTACCTTGAGATCCTTGGCCAGGTCCGCGGGCATCTCGTAGTTATTGGATCCCAGTTTCTTAACAAACTGTCCATTGTAATCGACGAGTTTGCTGAGATCGTCCGGTTCAAGGTCGATGAAGGCCAAGGGGGTGAAGGTCCTGTTTTGGATCCGCTTGTCCAATTCATCTATTGCTTTGGCGGGTCCCGTCACCTCCACATCGCGCGCGACCAGGGGGTCAAAGCTGAAGTGCAACTCCGGATTCTCCAGCACGTGCGTCTGGAGTCTTGCCCAGATGGGGATTGAGGGGAGTTTCAACGATTTGGAGGCCTTGATGGTCACGGTCGCAGTGACGGTTTGGGGCGGTATTGTCCAAGTACTCTGCTCGGGCGCAAACACCACGGGGACCTTACCGCTATGCGTGCCTTGACCTTTATCAATGAGCGATTTGAGGTCTGCGTAGACGGGCAGCACATCCGGTCGAGTCGTTGGACCGACGACCAAGGATTCCGGGACATCCAGACTTATCTCTTCCGGCGTGAACTTGACATCGGTGATGCCGACGCGATCGTCCGGGCGTATCTGCACCTTGGCGGGGATGGTCACTTTCCTCTCGGCCTTGATCTTCACTGCGGCGGGCTTGGTCTGCACCACGGTGACTGCTTCATTGGTGAAGAGGCTGTTTCGTGCGAGCCGCTCGGCCAGCAGGATTTCACCGTCGAACGGCAGTCGCAGGTCGTCGGAAATCTCCACTTGCAGAGCGCTACCCGACTCGGTCGTCAACGCATCGCGCACCTTGTTGATGCCCGCCTGTGGACCGTTGAGCACCAGCGTCACGGTTTCCTGCGGATTGTTGAGCATTACCATCCGATCGGAAGCCGTGGACTTAAGCTTGATGGGGACTTTGGCGATCTCCTGATCCTTCTGCAACTGTTCCCGCTCGGCATAGACCCAGATGAGGATGGTCAGAGGAACGACCCATAGGAGTGTCTTGACGACCTCGATGACCTTGGCCCACTTCGAGGGCTTGTCGATCCCAGGCGAACCGCGTCCCACGCCGAGCCGATCGCGCAATTCGCCATCGACATCGCGTCGGTTGGGCATCGCCCTGGTGCTTATGGTGCCGGTTTTCGTTGGAATCTCAGCCATACAGGCCCCTTTGGGTCCGTGGTTATACAAATCGTGCCGCGACTGATGAACAGGGGTAAGGGCGCGGTCCTAGGGGCCGCCGCGAAACGGGAAATCGGTATCCAGGGGAAGCGAGGTATTCATCAGAGTGCTGCCGCTTTATGCATGTTCGCGGCTTCGCCGCGTCCCAGGGCCTCGGTCAACAGAGACCGCAGGGCATCGGGAGTCAGCTTGCGAATGAGTTTACCGTGATCCGCCACACTGATGTCGCCGGTCTCCTCGGAGACAACGATCACGACGGCATCACTTTCCTGGCTCATGCCCACGGCAGCGCGATGGCGGCTGCCCAGTTCCTGTTCGAGCTCACCGCTCTCGGCCAGCGGGAATTGCACCCCTGCATAGCGGATGCGCCCGTTGCCGATAACGACGCCGAGGTCATGGAGGGGCGAATTGGGCCAGAAGATGGTGTTCAAAAGGGCAGCGGACAAGTCCGCGTTGAGCCGGGTGCCGCTCTCGGCGATCGAGGTGATGCCCATGTCACGCTCGACGGCCATCACGGCGCCGATCTTTCGCCGGGCGAGGAACGTGGCCGATTCGACCAAAGCTTCGATGTCATCATCGATCTGTCCGGACCAATTGCGGAACAGCCGCGTCTCACCCAATCGCATCAGCGCCCGGCGAATTTCGGGCTGGAACACCACGATGGCCGTGAAGACCGCCCCAAGCAGCAGCTTGTCATAGAGGAACAGCAGCCGTTCGAGTTTCAATTCCCGCCCGATCAATGCGACGATCAGATAGGTCACGAGCAGCACGAGCCCAATGCCTTTGAGCATGCGTACGCCGCGAGTGCCGCGCAGGAACCAGATGATGCCGTAAATGAACGACCCGATCAGCAACCACTCGAGACCGACGTGGAACGGGCCGTAGTAGCGGATTGCGTTAAAGAGATTGGTCAGGTTCAGCAGATCCATTCACGCCATCCATCCATGCCTGAAGCGATGCAGTCCAACCGGAACCCGGTTCCGGCGCAATTACTATATAAATGCAGGGGCCAGCCAGCCACCACCATTACGCAAAAACGACAAAGTCTTCAGGCTCTCTACAGGCCGATTCCATCGACCTACGGGTGCAGAGAGTTTCGCAACCGGTGCGCCCCCGGAGCCCGGCCCTGCGGGCCGCCGCTAAACGCGGTGCATCCTGGGAGTGTTCGCGGTCAACCTATCATTTGCCCGGTTTGAATCGCCCGTATTATCCGGACGACTTGAACCATGGGCTTTACATCATGGACACGCACCATGGCCGCTCCGTTAGCTACGCTCCACGCCACGGCCGCCGCCGTTCCCATGACCCGCTGGGCTGGTTCTGCTTCCCCCGTGATACGCCCGATAAATGCTTTCCGGCTTACGCCCATTACCAAAGGCCGGCCCAGTTGCCCGAACTGCCTCAATTCCCGCAGCAGTTCCAGATTATGCTCCAAACCCTTGCCGAATCCGATTCCCGGGTCCAGGAGGATCTTCTCGCGGGGCACGCCAACTTGCTGGGCTGCCTCGATCCGCTCCTGCAGGAAATCCTTCACTTCTTGTACTACATTTTGGTAGGCCGGGTTCGCTTGCATTGTGGCCGGCTCACCCTTCATGTGCATTAATATGATGGGAACCCTGCGTTTTGCGGCCAAATCGAGGATCGCGGGGTCATCATTTCCCGCAGAAATATCGTTGATGATGGTTGCTCCTGCGTCGATCGCCGCCTCCGCGACCGCCGCCCGTGTCGTATCCACGGAGATGACGGCCGGGATTTGTTTCTCAATCGCTCGGAGCACCGGAAGGATTCTGCGCAGCTGCTCTGCCGCATCGATCCGCTCCGAGCCGGGCCGGGTTGATTCGCCCCCAATGTCGAGGATCTCAGCGCCCGCGTCGCACAGTTCATAGGCGTGCGCAACGGCAGCATCCACCGACTGGTACTTTCCGCCATCACTGAAGCTGTTGGGGGTGACATTCAGTATCCCCATGACCAAGCAGCGTCTGGCAGGATCTTCCAGCCATTTTGCGAAATCGATTGTGGTCACCTATCAATCCAAAAGATTCTTCTCAAACACGACCAGATTGTCGGCGTGCGTCGAATCCCAGCGGATACCCACGATGTCATATCCCAAGGTAATGGCGAAATGAATGAACTCGCGCTGGTGGTTCATGCATTCGCACCGAACATATTCATACCCGTGGTCCTTGGCCCACGACTGCTGCGCTTCCTGGAGCTGTCGGCCGACGCCCTGGCGGCGGAAGTCCTGCAACACCCCGCCCAACCAGTGATAGAACATTCCGGGTTTCAGCTCAAAGCCGATCCAAAACCCCACCGGCCGGTCATCGATCCGGGCCAAGAGGGTCAGCGCGTTGTATCGGCCCATAAACCGCCGCTTGAAAAAGTCGATCTCACGCTTCGGGCGGAACATGGCATTGTATAGTTCCACCGCCTGCGGCAGCAGCTTGTCATCGGCAATAATGATGTCGGCTTGCGCCACGGATTCCGTACCTCCAGGTACCTGCAGACAGTCGGTTCCTGCCGAGGATTGTACAGGGGGAGCAGGCAAAAGGAAAAACCCCAAAAAAAGCGAAGTGTGAGGTGCGGCGGGAGAGCCCGGCCCTTCGGGCCGCCGCTAAACGGGCGGACGGGAGAAAAAAGAACGGCACGGGGTTGATTCCGTGCCGTTCGATGGCTCATCTGGGATTGTCGGGGTTATCAGCCGGGCGCCGGCAGGGGGCCATTGCCCAGGCCGGGGCGAACATCGGGTTCGTTGTCGCTGGTGCCGGGTTGGATGACCGTGGGGCGGCGCGACTTCCCTTCTGTCTCCAGCGTGTCGCTGATGGGCGGGCGAGTGAGATTGTCGCCACGCATGATCCGGTCGATCTCCTGGCTGTCCAGCGTCTCATACTTGAGCAGCGCCTTGGCCAAGGCTTCCACGCGTTCGCGGTTGGCCTCCAAGAGCTGCCGCGTTTCGTTGTACAGGCGATCGATCAAGCTCTTGATTTCCTCATCGATGGCCTTGGCGGTTGCTTCGGAGTAATCGCGCCCGCCACCAAATTCTCCAAACGGATTGGGCTTGCTGTCATCGTCGCCGTAGAACACAAACCCCAGCCGTTCGCTCATGCCCCAGTCGCGGATCATCTTTCGCGCCACCCCCGTGGCCTGGCGGATATCCATGGCCGCGCCGGTGTTGATGTCGCCGCAGAACATTTCCTCCGCGATGCGTCCGCCGAAGCAGACCTTGATGAACGCGATGCACCAATTGCGCGAGTAGCTGTTGCGATCCTTCTCCGGCAGCGACATCGTCGCTCCGCCCATCTGTCCACGCGGGATGATCGTCACCTTGTGGATCGGATCGGCGTCCTTGGTCAGGAATTGCACGACGGCATGCCCCGCTTCGTGGTACGCGGTGGCGGTCTTTTCCTTTTCGTCGATCACGCGGCTCTTCCTTGCCCGGCCCCAACGAACCTTGTCGCGGGACTCTTCCAGGTCGTCCATTTCAATGAAGTCTTTGCCTGCCATCGTGGCGTGCAAAGCGGATTCATTGATGATGGCGGCCAGGTCGGCGCCGCTGAAACCTGGGGTGGCCTTGGCGAGCTTGGCCAAATCGACCTGCGGCCCAAGTTTCACCTTTCGGCTGTGGACCTTCAGAATTTCCAGGCGGCCCTTGATGTCGGGCAGCGGCACGTAGATTTGCCGATCGAATCGGCCGGGCCGAGTGAGGGCTGGGTCGAGCACGTCCACCCGGTTGGTGGCGGCAATGACGATCACCTGATCGTTGGTATCGAAGCCATCCATCTCGACCAGGATGGCATTCAAGGTCTGCTCACGCTCGTCGTGGCCACCGGTGGAGAAACCGCTGCCCCGGCGGCGGCCAACCGCATCAATTTCATCGAGGAAGATGATGCAGGGGCTGTTGTCCTTGGCCTGCTTGAACAGGTCGCGCACCCGGCTGGCGCCCACGCCCACGAACATCTCCACGAAGTCGCTGCCGGAAATGCTGAAGAAGGGCGCGTCGGCTTCGCCGGCGATCGCCTTGGCCAGCAGGGTCTTGCCCGTGCCGGGTTCACCGACGAGGAGCACGCCGCGCGGGATGCGCCCGCCCAGGCGTTGGAACTTCTTGGGGTTTTTCAGGAACTCCACGATCTCCATCACCTCGTCCTTGGCCTCTTCAATGCCGGCCACGTCGTCAAAGGTGACGTTCGTGTGTTCCTTGCTGGTGATTTTGTGTCGGCTTCGGCCGAAATTGCCCAGCATGCCCGCTCCGCTGGCGCTGTTGCGCAACTGGCGGAAGACGAAGAACCAGATGAAGCCGAAGATCAGCAGCCAGGGGATCAACGGCACCAGAATGGTCATGATGATGTTCTGGCTGTTCTCGGCGGAGATGTCTGCGTTCGAAAAATGCTCCAGCAGCCAGGGCAAGAAGGGCCCTTGTGCCGCTCCCGGAGGAATGTCCGCGCGGAAGCGAGTCACCGGCTGGGGCTGGGGCGTGTTTGCAAAGGCGACGCCCTGCTTGAACTCGCCCTTGATCTGGTCCGATTCAATGACAACGTTTTTAAGGTTGCCGACCTTCCCCTGGGCTACCACATCGCTCAGGCTCAACGGCGTGAAGGTTCCGCTCTGCTTCTGCAGAAGCAGGAACAACGCGATGCATAGGGCACCAAAAAGAAACCACCCGAACAGCCCCCGGCTGAAGCGCATGCCGCCATTGCTCGGGGAGCGTCCATTTCTTCGCACCGGACGCTCGGGTTTTTGTTCTGCCATAACTACGTCCTCTTCAATCACAAACCGGCGGACTCAACGAGCGTGTTTCCCCCTGGCGCCGGCCTACACTCCATCGCACCCGACTAACGATCATACGTGCATGGCCTTATGGTTTTCCACGATAAAACCACCCGTCGGGCTCGCTTCCGCGGGCCTGGGGTTCTTTGCCATGTCGCTGCGCAAGGCGGTGTTTACCAGTCGGCCTGCAATTCCTGCACAATCGTCAGCGCCAATCGTTCAATCGCCTGTTGCGTCCCTACGAATTCCCCCTCGCCCAGGTTCTGGTAATACACGCCGGATTGCTGCAAGCCCTTGCGCTGCAGCAAAATGCGTCCGTTCCGCAAATCCTTCCAGAGCAGGTCCACCGTGATTGTGATCTGCTGTTCCCGCGGCAAGGCCGTGTTGTAGTCCTTCGCCAGCGTCAGCGATCGCACCTCGTTGATCTGCCCTTCCAAGATTGTGTCCGCCCGCTCGCGGGGAACGACCTTATAGGGTGCGTGCAGTTCCAACTGCTTAACCACGGCCTCGGTCAGCCCAAACTCCACGCCGCGGTGGAAGTCGCGATTGGTGAAGATGGGCACAGCCACAGTCTGGACATCCTCGCGATACAACGAGTTCCACTTGTAGCCGCCTTCCAGCTTGTTTTTGTCACTGCCTTGCTGGTTGTAGCCACAGCCGGACAACGCCATCAACAGCGACATCCCGGTCGCGAGATAGAACTTCCTTGTTAAACGATTCATCGGCTCTCCCGGTTCGTCGGTGTAGCAGGCTGATGGCCTGCGGGCGTGCCCGTCGCTTCCTGCGGGGCGGCCGGTTGCGTTGCCGCCACGTCAACCTTCGGCAAGGCCGGCATCTCGATCGCCTTGGCCGGCAGCTTCTTCATGTTCGCCTCGGCCAAAGCGGCTTCTGCCGAGGTGGGATAGGTTTTTATAAGGTGCCGATAATAGTAAGCAGCCGATGCGGGCTTGTGCGTCCGCACATAGTAATCGCCCCGGTCCAGCAGCTTCTTGGCCAGGGCCGTGTCAACCCGGGCGACGATCGCCGGGATATTCTCCTCTTCGGCCACCTTGGGGAACTGTGCCGCCAAGTCGATCAACTGCTGCCGGGCATCGATGATGAACGTGGCGTCAAAGCGGATCCCTCGGAACTGCGCCAGTGCCGAAAAGGCCTGCCGCAGCTTCACCTTGGCGATCACGGGACTACGCGGATACGACCGCACATAGGCCGCATACGCATCGCCCGCGATATCGAAATCGGATTCCGCGTAATAGTAGTCCGCCGCCCGCAGCAGCGCCTTCTCCGCGATCGGGGAGCCCGGAGCCCGCTGCTGGATGCGATAGAGCATCTCCGTGGCTTCGCTCTTGGCGGTGAACATCGGCATCATGAGGAATCGGCGTTTGTATCCTTTGAGGTAGGCGTCGGCGATCTCGTACTGGCGTTCCAACGAGGGGTAGTAGTACCGGCTGCCCGGGTACTTATCCAGCACCTCATCGAAGTTGTAGAACGCCATGATCCGGTCGCCGTAGAGGAAATTCGCCTGTCCCAGCAGGTAGATGCCCCGGTCGCGCAGGGGATGATTCTTGTTCAGCTTCAGCCAAGCCACTGCGATCTTTTTCGCCGGCAGTCCTTGCTTGGCCTGAATCATCTGCTCGATATGGTCCAACGTCTCATCTTGTTCCGGAACGGGTTTGGGCTGATCGACGCGTTGCCAGCGTCCACCATCTCTCAATTCCCAAGAGGGTGCGGTCGTGCTTTGCCCCAAAGCAACGCCGCCCGATAACACCATTCCCAGCAGCAAGCAGCCCATTTCGCGCATAGGATGGCGATTGTACTGCCGCCCCCACCCCCCATCAACCAAGCCCCAACGGGCATTCGCTGCGGAGGAATGTCCCTGGTTTTTTATCCTTGGTCCTTCGCAGCGATTGCCATGGCAAGATGATCCGCAAACGGCAAAGGACCCAGGACTATCCGAGGATATAGCGGCTGACCCGCATGCGTCTGCCCAGCGTATGTTCCACATGTTCCGCCAGCAGGCGGTTAATCGGATCGGTCTGATGGCGCGTCAACCCTGGGAGCCGCTTTATCGGGTCGCCGTTCTGGGAGACTTTCAGGACATATTGCATGACCCCCAACACCCGGCCATCCACCGCCATCCGTTCGGGAAACGCTCCTTCACAGTTTCGGCAGATGATGCCTCCGCGCGATGCCGCAAACGACAGCACGCCGCGCCCGTCCACCCCTCGCCCACATGAGACACACAACTGCAACTCCGGCAGGTAACCCGCCTCACGCAACAGATCCATCTCAAAGGCCACGAATGCCTGTTCCATCCGTGGCGTTCCCAGCTCCAGCAGCGTCCGCTCCAGCCGGTCGAATAGGGTCGGATGCGGATCCCGTTCTTGGATCAACAGATGGACCAGCTCGGCCGCATAGAACCCCAGGTACAGCCCGCGCAGGCTCTTCCGCAACTCCAGATGCCCTTCCTGCAGGTGCCATTCGGTCAGCGTCGCCAGGTCTTTCTCCAGCCGATCCGTAAACACCGCCTCGCCGACATCCAGCAGGTCCAGCCCGCCGCCGAATTTGCTGGCCCCCGCCTTGGTCGTCCGATGAGCCCCCTTGGCAATGACCCGGACGAGCCCATACGCACGCCCGAACAGCGAGAGGATCTGCGACGTCTCGCTATACTCCACCTTTCGCAGGCAAATACACCGATCCTGAACCAACGCCATAGGGTTAATTATAGGGACGAAGGTGAGCATCTTCACCCACACCGACAGGGGTAGGGGATGACAAGATGGAGCGATTGTGAGATCAGCCTCCACGCCGGACTGGAGCGAAGTGGGGGTCCGGGTCTTCCGGATTATGGGAGAGAATCCGGACCTGCGCTACGCTCCGGTCCGGCTTGGAGAACGCCTTACGGCATTTTCGTTGGTTGCGTGCTCGGTTGTTCAGGGCGCAAAGGCATGAAGATCAGGTCGCGTGGTTTGCCCAGCAGTCCACGGTCAAAACCGATCCGGAAAGCGGGCGGAAACCCGATGCCCCTTGGATCCAAGGTCAGCCGTTCTTTCTGTGTGGACGGGCGTATTGTCAGACGCGGCAATTCCGCCTCGCTGTACTCTCCCTTGATCACCCGGTCGATGGCGAAGCTGAATTGCACATACATCGTTTCGGTTGGACCGAGTTCCAACAGCCCGGTGTTATGCACGTAAATTTGGCGTGCAAAACTCCTTCCTTCAACGACGATATCGCTATGCTCCATCAGTTCAGCCTCACGGTCCGGTCCGAGGACCGTGTAGTCTTGCGGGCCGCAGCCCGCCGTTGCGATGCAGGCGATTATCAAGATGACCCACCTGGCAAATGAGGTTGTATTCATTGCCCGCTATCTCCTCCCAAGGACTCTGGGACTGGTGATCCCCGATGAGTTAAGTATCCAAAGGCTGCGCCAGGGTTACAAGCGGGGGAGCACCCAGGGAACAAGTTTCCTGGACGTCAGGAGGGGTTTGGAGAACCTTGAGTTCCCCACGGCGGCGCCGTGGGCTTTAGGAGCGGAAACAGTCTTGCGGCAGATTTGGTTGGGGGGCATCTATTGCGCCGAACCCTCACCCTGACCCTTTCCCGGAGTACCGGGCGAGGGAAAGAGGGGAGGGAGAGGGAAGAAGATGGCAGACAGGAATGTCTGCCCCACCAGTATTGGGCGAGGGGGAAGAGGAGAGGGAACCCGAGGCGGTTGGAGGGTCATTTCCCGGCGTAGTCGTTGAAGAAGGCGATGATCCGGGGCATGAAAGAATCGAGGGTGGGGTATTGATCACGATGTTGTTCGTAGTCGGTCAGGAGCTTGGAAAGGCTGCCGGTCCAGGCGAAGCCGCGGCTGGTTTGCTCGGTGATTTCCGCCAGGGCCGCGAAGCTGCCTTCGGTGGCGTAGCGGTAGCGGACGACGCAGACGCGGACGAGGGATTCGATGAGCATGGTTTGCCAGTTGTCGTAGGCCTGGCGAACCATGAGCTGTTTGACTTTGGGGAAGATCGTGCTGCCGGCGGGTTCGAGGGCCGTGGCGTGCTTTTCGATCAGCGGATTGGCGTAGGAATGGCAGAACTCATGGATGACGGTGGGGAGGACGGATTTGGGGAA
>JBLNDH010000551.1:0-4766 GCA_050261455.1 Bacillota bacterium | reverse complement strand
CGACCCTTGTGCCGCGGGGTTTGACTCCGGTTATGCCTGTCTTATTATGCGCGGGCACCCGTATGGTCCGCGGGGAAACCAAAAACAAAGAGAGGGTTAAAACGACGACACGAATCGTCGTTTTCACCCTCTCCAAAATCGAATTCGATCCTCGATATCTTCGGTGGCTATATGCTCGCGAGCTTCACTCCGCCGGCAGCGGCCGAATCTTCACATTGCGGAAGGCCAGCTCGCCTGCATGGTCACCCTGCAAGGCAATAGACCCTTTGGTGTTCTTGCCAAACCGCTTCATCCCACCGAACTTGCTCTTGGCAACGCGCGTATTCCAGTCGTCACTTCCCTTGACGAAATCGTAATACTTCACGCCGTTCATCCACATCTCACCCCTCTTCGGCGTCACGATCAGCCGAATCTGGTTCCACTGCCCGGAAGGCTTGGTCGCATCAATCGGCTTGTTGGTCTTCGGATCGACCGCCGGCTTGTATAGCTGATACATCCACCCCGACAACTCCGGATCGTGCGCCTCGCCGTTGTCCTGAATCTGAACCTCCGGCCCCGTCGCCCAGGGAGCACCTTGATCCTCGGTAACATGGAACATCAAACCGCTGTTCCCGCCCCGCCCGATCTTGTACTCCAGCGACAGCTCAAAGCTGTCATACTGGTTGGCCGTCACAATGTCCCCGGCGTTGCCCGTCTTGCTCAACGCGCCATCCACGATCTTCCATGCCGGAGAAATGGTCTCCTTACGGAAGTTCCGCCACCCCTCGGTCGTCTTGCCATCGAACAGCAACACCCATCCCGCTGCCTTCTCCGCATCGGTCAGGGTATTGATGCTCGAACTGCCGACTGCGACAGTTGCATCGGCGCCATCGGCAACGCTGACAAAGCGAGCGGCTGGCACAAGCAGAAGCCCGGCCAGTGCGGCCACGGCAAGTTTGGTCTTAAGCGACTTCATCTTCGTTCTCCTGAAAAGCTAAACAAGTCTGAAAACGAGCCTTCTGGATTCTCTTCGAATCCAGCATCATTGTCTCTGGAATGTCTTGATGTACTCCTCCCACAACTCGTCAACCGTCTTGCCCGTGTACTCCTTCCACAGGTCCGGCGTGTACTTCCCCTGACGCATCGCCGCGTTGAACTTCATCACGATGTCCTTGTCATGGGTCTTCGTGAGATAGTTCAAGAACCCTGCAGTGATGCGATAGCTATCCGTGTATTTCGAACGGGCCGGGTTGGGACGCGTCCCGGCAGGTTTCGGCTCGTACTTGAACCAGCGGATGTAGTCGGCAACGCCTTCCACCAGCCACCCCGGATTGCGCCGGCTGTGATACTGCTGCGCCACGTGCACCAGTTCGTGTACCACAGCCCCAACCGCCTCGCCATCCAGATTCTGCTTGAACCACGCGCCGGCGCAGTTAATCCGCGTGCCACCGGTATCGGCGACGCCTCGCTTGTCCTTCCGGAACGTCACCGAGAGCTGCTTCGGAGCCGTGAACCCCTCGCTGGGCAGGTCCTTCACGATCATCGGATACCACTTCTCCAATGTCGGCCGCAGCTTGCTCTCCACCCAGTCCTTCAACTCCGGCATCTCCGAGTAATCAATAACAATCTCATACTCAGAGGAATTCGTTGGCTTCGATGTAGCCGTTGATTCCGACGCAGCACGGGCTGCCAGTCCTACCACCAGCAGGACCAACATCTCAGCAGCAACCCAATTCCACGACCTCATACGATCCTCCTTCCAAGCAGCGATGTTTACCAGACTTCGACTCGTGCTGCCGCAGGCCGATACATCGCGTCGCCGGGCTTCACGTTGAATGCCTTAAAAAACTCCGGATTGTTCGAGAGCGGCACCAGCACCCGAAACCGCATGGGCGAATGCGGGTCGGTCCGCACGAGCACACGCTGCTCGGCGTCGCGGATCGAGCCGCGCCAGACCTGCGCATATCCCATGAAAAACCGCTGCGGCCCGCTCAAACCATCGATCACCGGCGAGGATCGACCGCTCAGCGACTTCTGGTACGCCGCATAAGCAATCGCCACACCACCCAGGTCGGCAATGTTCTCCCCCAGCGTAAGCCGACCATTCACGTGCATATCATCCACCGCCACGCAGGCGTCGTACTGCTTTACCAGCTCCTCAGCCTTGGCATTGAAACTCGAGCGGTCCTCCGCCGTCCACCAGTTCTTGAGATTCCCCTGCCCATCCGATCGGCTGCCCTGATCATCAAAACCGTGCGTAATCTCGTGCCCAATCACGGCACCGATCGCGCCATAGTTCACCGCGTCATCCGCTGTCGGATCAAAGAACGGCGGCTGTAGGATGCCTGCCGGGAAAACAATCTCGTTCATCGACGAGTTGTAATAAGCGTTCACGGTCGGCGGGGTCATGTGCCATTCCGCGCGATCCACCGGCTTTCCCAACTTCGCCAGACGACGGCGTACCTCGAACGCCTCCGCCCGCAGCACATTCTGGACGTACGAGTCGCTACGAATCTCCAAGGCGGAGTAATCGCGCCATTTCACCGGGTAGCCGATCTTCGGCGTGAAGGTCGCCAGCTTGGCCAACGCCTCTTTCTTCGTTTCCGGGCCCATCCAGTCGCGCGATTCGATCCGCTCGCGATAGGCCGCCAGGATATTCTTCACCAGCTCATCCATGCGGCTCTTGGCAACAGGCGTAAAGTACTTCTCGACGTATAGCCGGCCCAATGCCTCACCCATCAGGTGATCGATCGAGTTGATCGCCCGCTTCCAGCGCGGCTGCATCTGCTTCACGCCACGAAGCACCTCGCTGTAGAAACGGAAGTCCTCTCGCTCGAAAGCACTGCTCAGATAGGCGGCCGTGGAGTGAATCACGTGCCATCGAAGGTAGGCTCGCCACTCCTGCATCGGCACCGAGGTCAACATCTCGTTGACCCGTTGGAAGAACTCGGGTTGCCCAACGATCACGTCCGAGACACCCGAAACGCCGATCGCCTTCAGGTAATTGTCCCAGTTCAGATTGGGCGTGAGGCCAGCCAGTTCCGAGAGCGTCTTCTTGTTGTACTGGGCCTCGCGATCGCGTAGCTGGACACGCGTGCGGGACGCCTCGGCCAGTTGCGTCTCGATCTTCAGGACTGCATCGGCGCCAGCGGCCGCTGCCTCCGGCGAGTCGCCCAGCAAACTCAGCATTTTGGCGACATGCTCACGGTATTGGGCACAGATGCGTTTGGCGTCTTCAGTGGCGCCCAGGTAATAATCGCGATCCGGCAACCCCAGGCCATCCTGCCAAAGATGCGAGACGTACCGGTCGCTCTGCTTATCGTCCTGATCGACTGAGAAGGAGAAGACAGCGGAGATGCCGGTTGTATGGAGGTGGCCAATGAGCGAGATCAGCTCATCGCGGCCGTTGAGCTTCGAAATCCTCTCGAACTCTTCCGCCAGTGGCGATGCGCCCTGCTGCTCAAGCTTGGCTTCATCCATGGCGGTCTGATAGAAGTCGCGAATCTTGCGACGATCGGGATCGAGCGGGCCCGTCCCTTTCGCCAGTCCCTCCACAATTCCTCGCAGCGCGACGAGGTTGTCGTCTCGCAACTTGAGGAACGAGCCCCATCGGCCATATTCGGCGGGGATGGGGTTGTTCTTGACCCAGTTGCCGTTGACGTATTGGAAAAAATCCTGGCCCGGCTTGACGGATGCATCAATGGCTGATCCGTCGATGCCGCTCTTAAGCGACGTCTCCCCGGCTGATTTGGCCACACCCCCAAGCAGTGCACCGAAAATGAATACGCACGGAATCAACAACACGGATGCATTTCGTCGCATAAGCACCTGCTTCCAAACAAGAAGTCATCCGCCCCACAGCCGCTCCGGTATCGCCCGGAAAACCGCGGAGGACCTCGCTCGTACACCATCTCCAGCCGGCCAGCGTGAGCCGCACGAGCGTAAGGCCAAGATCATAATGGTTAACAGCCCCTTTGTCCCGCCCCGTGCAGATCGAACCGCGACGCGATGTGGAAGGATCTCCCGGGGTGCCGAAGACCCTTCCAAGCCGGACCGGAGCGTAGCGCAGGTCCGAATCGTCCTGGATATCGGAAGAGGTCCGGACTTGCGCTGCCATCCAGTCCGGCTTGGGAGTTATCCGCGAGTCCCTCTCTTGTCCATAGCACTCTTTCACGCCGGGTTCAGAGCGTCAAGCGATGACCCGGATTCCACCCCTCCAAGCGTGTGACCCAGAAGAACTCCCCCCTACTTCTCCCGCATCGGCCCAATGTACTGCTTGGCGATGACAATGTCGTCAAACCAAACCGTCTGCCGGTCCTTCCAGAACTGCTTGGTAGGATCGCTCTCGTCATAGCCGAAGTGCTCCAGCCAGAAGATATTGACCTTCACATTCATGTCGGTTCGCCACCGCAGCCCGGGGAACTCGCCAACCAGCCGACCATCCACCCACATCGCCTGCTTGCCGTCGGCCTTGTCCGGGGCCGAATTGGCTCGGATCATGAACTCCCAGCATTGCCACTGCCCCAGTTGAGGAATCACGCGACTGGGCCCCGCCGCCTTGCCCTTGCCTGGCCCCGGTGGGAAAAAACTGTTGCCCCAGTACTTATTCATCTTCGAGTCAATCTCCATGTCCGAATAGTAACTGTACAGTCTCACCTCCCCGGGCGGCGGGTTCTTCCCCCACGCAAACCACGGCTCCATGCCCGTGGAAAAGTAAGTGCCATCGGGCTTCAGCCCCGCCTTCCCAAACGCCCTCCACCGATCGTTCTGCGGCGTAGCACCCAGCC
>JBLNDH010000550.1:0-11499 GCA_050261455.1 Bacillota bacterium | reverse complement strand
TCTACAGCGGCAACTGGCAAAGCCAGGATCCCAATGTCCCAGCCGTGCGCATCCGAACCTCCGAGCCGGTGACTATTCAGAATTCGAACATAACCTCCCGCGGCACGTTGATCGATGCCTTTGGCTATGCCGCCAACCTGACGGTTCGCAACACGCGAGGCTATGCGCTGAATCCCAACGTACGGGGTCGTTATCCGGGTCGCTTCATGGATATCGACGGCTTTACCAATATCGTCGCCGAAAACAACTACATGCAGGGCACGTCGGGGATCTACCTCTACAACTACCTGGGCAATCACACGCCCAGCCAGAGCGTAAAGATCCTCCGCAATCAGGCCCTGAACATCGATGGCCGATTCAGCGACGGGAAAGGCGGATTCCTCACCGGGCCCAATGACAACTACTTCGTCCAGTTCTTCCAAAGCAATGGATTGCACGATATGGCGGGGATGGAGGTTGCCTGGAATCAGGTGATCAATGAGCCCGGCAAGAGTCGAGTGGAAGAAAACATCAATATTTTCGATACCACCGGTACCCCCTCTAGCCCCATCCGCATCCACGACAACTACATCAAAGGGGCCTACGCCGCCGATCCCTTACACCCCGTAGACTACACCGGTGGAGGGATCATGCTCAGCGATGTCGGTTCATCGTACGTGCAGGCATACAACAACCAGGTGATCGGGACCGGCAACGAGGGCATCACGATTACCTCCGGCCACGACAACTCATTCTACAACAATCGAATTCTCTCCAGCGGGTTGCTGCCCGATGGGACGCCGAATCCCTCGCAAAACGTCGGCTCGATCATCTGGAACTACAATAAAGAGAAGACATTCACCAATAACTCCGGCTACAACAACCTGATCGGCTGGATGCTGGATGGCCAGCAGAACAACGAATTCGTCCCGGATGCGGCCAAGTGGTCTAACAACCAATCCTACCCCGGCGTCGTCACTCCACAGGTGGAGGCCGGGGAATGGACGCTCTGGCAGAGTAAACTGGCCAAGGCCCGCATCAAGGTGGGTCCCACGAGGTAGCCGCGCGTGTTGTGACCAATCCGACATTTCGGCGGACTTGCGTCGAACGCGCCCAGCATCCCTGGATTATCTGAGTGGCCGCGACAAGAAATCCCGTTCTGCCCGCTGGGGATCGCAAGTATGATCAGGCCGCTGGCCCCCCCGGTATGGCTGGCGTGAAGGCGGTCTGCCTTCAGGTTTCTGCGATAAATCCAGGTCCGGATGGAGGGCGTGTAATGTCCGCCGCAGGATTGGCGAAGTTGTGTGCCGAGCTCCGCATGCACCGCAAGAGCAGCCGGACAGATCCGGCTGTCAGCGCTCTCATCGCTCCTGTACTGGAGCCACTGGAGCTGCGAATGTTGCTCTCGGTAGCAAAGGTTACGCCGGCCCTCAATACGGGCGAAGTGGATCGGTCACGCCATTCGAGTGTAGTTGCCTATGCCGTTTCCCGAGCAGGTGCCAGACCGAGTCCCGAGCAGTACGCGTTTCGGTCAAAGCCAGTGAGAATCCCCGGAACGCTCCAGGCCGAGCGGTTTGATGGGGGGGGCGAAGGCGTCGCCTATCACGATTCGACCCCTCGGAATACATCCAGGCTTTATCGCCCCGACGAAGCGGTTGACATCGCCGCGACGGGCGATGGCGGCTTCTGTGTCACCGCCACCAAGCCGGGGGAATGGCTGGAATACCAGGTCTATGTGTCGTCGACGGCCAGATATGACCTGGCTGTGCGTGTTGCCTCGCTCGGCCCCGGGGGAAGTTTCCATCTCAGCATCGATGGCACCCATAGGTTCCGCAGTGTCTCAGTCCCCAGCTCCGGCGGCTGGCAAAATTGGACGACGATCACACAAAAGGGAATCTCGCTGACTGCAGGGAAGCACGTATTGCGACTCAACATGGATACTGCCGGAGCCCGCGGAGTCATCGGTGCCTTTGACTGGCTGAAGTTCACTCCCTCCGTTCCCAATGCGCCCACCCAACTCACCGCTACCGTCAGTTCCGCCTGGCAGATCAACTTGACCTGGGTGGACCAAGCCCGTGATGAAAGCGGCTTCGTGATCGAACGTCGTACCGGCTCGGCCAGCAATTGGACGCGAGTTGCTACCGTCGGCAGCAATGTGACGACGTACCGCGATACCCGAGTGGAGGCCAATACCGAGTACTCCTATCGAGTCAAGGCGATTACGACGCTTAGCGAGTCGGTCTACACTGATCCGACAGCCGCCATGACGCCATACGCGGGTCCGATCACCATTACGGCGGGCGGCACGTACACGGGTTCCTGGGAGAGTCTCGATCCGAACGTCCCGGCCGTCCAGATCGAGACCTCAGAGCCGGTGATCATCCAGAATTCAAGCATCCGTTCCCGTGGTGATCTGATCAAAGCCACTGGCGATGGCGCCGACCTCACCATCCGCAATACGGCAGGGTATGCACTGAATCCGAACGTCCTGAATCAATCGCCAGGCCGATTCCTGCGCGTCGATGGATTTGTCCGTGTAATGGTCGAAAACAGCTACATGGAAGGCACCGCGGGCATCTACGTCGCCAACTATGTCGGCGACTACACCAGCGCCCAGACCGTGAAGATTCTCCGCAACCGGGCTCTGAACATTGATGGTCGATTCAGCAATGGCAACGGGGGATTTCTCTCAGGGCCGGACGACTATTCCTTTGCTCAGTTCTTCCAGCTCAATGGCGTTCACGATCTGACTGCAGCCGAGGTCGCCTGGAATGAAGTGATCAACGAGCCGGGCAGAAGTCGGGTTGAGGACAACATCTCCATTCACGACAGCAGCGGCACCAGCGCCAGCCCTTTGTTGATCCACGACAATTACATCCGAGGGGCGTATCCAGCCGATCCCGCACACGACACAACGTATACCGGTGGGGGGATTATGCTTAGTGACAACGGCTCCTCCTACGTTCGGGCCTACAACAACCAGGTGATCGGGACCAGCAACTACGGCATCGCCATCTCCTCCGGCCACGACAATGCGTTGTACGGCAACCGAATCATCTCCTCCGGGCTGTTGCCCGACGGGAAGACGGCGGCTTCCCAAAACGTCGGAGCCTACATCTGGAACCAGAACGGCGAGTTGACCTTCGCAAACAACATCGGGTACAGCAACGTGATTGGTTGGATATCCGCTTCCCGCCGCAACGATTGGTGGGTGCCCGATGCTGCACAATGGCTTAACAACGCGAGCTTGCCCGACCCGCTTACGCAGAGTACCGAAGCCAACGAGTGGGCAACCTGGATCCAGAAAACATCGGCGGCAAAAGTCACCGTGGGCCTGTCACTGGTCCCCTGACCCCTCCGACGAACCGGCGGGTTGTATGGGGGCCGCAACCGGCGGAGCTTTTATTGCCGGCGAGGAATCCGGGTGTGCTTTGGCTTGACACTTCTGGGCCTCCAGACACGCCTGCCCATTGCTCACAGACGGCGCAAGCTCCTTCAAGTGGCTAAGCATTTCCAGAACCTTTTCCAACCGCTGCCACTGGCCTGTTTCCTCAAGCTCCCAGGAATGTCCCCAAAGGTGGAATACCCCGCCATTCCGCAGCATCCGCATCGCCAGCGATTCCGCCATCGCATCCCATCCGCCCGATTGGCCATGAAGGATGTACAGCCACAGGTTGTGGAATGCGCCCCGACGGATTGCGTTCCTCGTGTAAGCCATCGCGCGGTGGGGGTAAGCTTGAATCGTGGTTGGCATGATGTGCAGACCGCTCCTCAAGCGAGGCCAGTCGAGTGAAAGCAGCTCAACCGTTCGCATTCCCAGGTACCCAGCCGCACGGACGATCGGCATGTGTCGTTGCTCATATCGCCCCAGCGGCGGGCAGAACATCACGCAGGGCTGCCCGGTGACGTCCTCCAGCCACGGCTTTGATTTGACGATTTCTGCCGTCGCGGTGGCATCCTGCGCTCGCGTGAGGTCCACGTGATGCAACGTGTGCGCGCCCAACTCAAATGAAGAGCTTAGCTGTCGGATTTGAGCGGCGGCCAGTGTGCTCCTCTCTGATACTCGCGGAACGTAGAACGTGCCCTGCAGGCCGTGCTTCGTCAGCAGTTCCGCCACCCGCAGATCCAGCGGATGGCCATCGTCCCAGCTCGTGGTGATGCATGCGGCCTGGCTCATATCATGCCTTCCACCGCCTGGGCCGGAGACAGTGCTCCGGATTCCGTGGTCTTCCGGAGGCCAGCAATCGCTCGCTCGTAAATTGAGGTCAACTCTTCGCTATTGCGTCTGCCGCTGTATCTCCCAATGAACGCTGCTCTCGCCGCCCGACGCATGCATGCCAGTCGGGCCGGATCGTTTAGAATTGCCTGCACTTGCGCCGCCAGGTTGTTCGCGTCGCCAGGGCGGAATAGCAGCCCGGTCTTGCCCGGCTCCACCAGTTCCGGGATGGCGCCCAGTTGCGACGCGATGGCAGGGGTGCCTTTGGCGAAGGCCTCGATGATGACGCGGCCGAACGTCTCGTAGCATTCCGATGGCAACACGAGAAAGCTCGCCTCTCCGACGATCTCGCTCACCTGCGTAGCAGACTGTCGACCCAGCCACTCAATAGGCCCTGATCGCGCTGCCGCTTCCTGTACCATCGGTGCCAGTTCCCCATCGCCAATGATCTTGAGCGGATACAACTGTGCAAGCTGGGACCATGCCCGCAAAAGCGTTCTCAGTCCCTTTTCCGGCGACAGCCGACCGACAAACACTGCGTATCCTCCGCGGCCGTTGCCGCAACCGGGATCTGGATGGACGCAGTTTGGCTTCACGACAATCTTCTCGGCCGGTAGCCCGCCCTCCACAAGCTTCTGGCGTGCAAAGGCCGACGGCGTAATGAACAAGTCCACCGACCGGTTCCACGTGCCGATCAGCCGATGCGTTGCCATCGCCGCCGCCACCACGGCGCTGGCGCCTCGACTTCCGCGATAACAAGTGTTCACCACGCCTGGCCAGGCCACGGCTTTCCCGATGCACCGTTCGCATACTTGACCATCGCGAAACAGCACTGCATTCGTACAGAGAAGCCGGAAGTTGTGCAGCGTCTGGACCACTGCCGCCCCCTCGGCATGGGCGGCCTTGTAGGCGGCAGGGGAGATCAATGGAAAGGTGTTGTGAAAATGCACAACCTGCGCCCGATGCCGTCGCACGAGCTCCCGCACCTCGCTGTAGACCCGCCGATTCCAGAAGGTCGCGCCGACCAGAGACAGCCGTCCCATCTCCCGTACCCGATCATTGTGCAATGTGTAACGGACCACGTTGTGCCCGGAGGATTCCAGAATCTGCGCCTCCGAGGAGAAGACCTCGTCCTCCCCGCCCGGCTGCTGGTAATAATTGTGAGCCATCAGAATCCGCAGTCTCATAGAGGACCTCCGGACAGTGCCTGTGGAGCCAGACGGCTGACAGGCCAACCCCATAGATCGCCCAGAACCAGATCCCTCCCATCGGCCCCTCGATGAAGACATCGAAACTGGCATTGGTCATGAACGCCAGCCAGTAGACCAGCAGAAACAGGAACAGCGACGACCATCGCTCATCGCAGCATCGCCGGCTTTCTCGATAGGCCCGGATTACCGCATACGCCCAGCTCAGTTGTGCCAATGCCCACAGGGCCAACCCCGGTACCCCCGCACGAGCCAGCATCGTCAGATGCCCGTTGTGCGGGCTTCGCAACGAGCGATTGGCCATGACCTGGAATCCATCATCGTCGGCCAGGTTGATCCCGAATCCCTTGCCCATCCAGAAATACTTCCCCTTCAGCGTGTAGTCGAGAATCTCGTTCCACCAGTCCAATCGCCATTGCTTGGTGTCATCCAGGTCGCCGACATCCGTGTCCGTCACGACGCTCAGGACATTCGCCAGCACATAATCGAACGACACTTCCCTCACCTTCGTCGATTCCGGCGATGGCACCTCAAATCGAATGCCGCTGACGGCCAGTAAGACCAAGCCCATGCAACCGACTCCCACCAGTCGATGCAACAGCCGCGTGCTGGGCCTGCAACAGAAGCAAATCGCAAAGCACACTCCAAACGCCACCAGGCCGGCCCGTTCATATGCCCCAATCACCGCAACACAGCCTGCTAACAAGACTGCTCGCGCCAAGCCGGTTCTCCCGCCGAATCCCGCCACCCAGAATGCGAGAATGCCCGAAAGATGCACCAGGATGTCCCCCGCCCGTGCGTCAATGACCGGTACATCCGCCCAGGGCCAACGCGGCATCACCCCCGCCAGCAGGTATCGTGCCATCCACACGAGGGGAATCCCCACCAGGAAGATGCTCGTGAACTGCCGGTAGCGACTCAAAAGCCATCGCAATCGTGTGGGGTCCGCGCGGATATAGGCAAACAGAATGATCGCAAACGCGCAGTAGCCCCAGATCACCGCATCACGCAGCGCGTCGATGCCGTACGTGGAGATATACGGCAGGGTCCGCAGCATGCCCCACCCCGAAAGCAGGAGCAGAAACTCGATGGAATTGGTGGATATCAGTCTCGCCGGCGCGAGCGTGAAGAACCAGGCCACGCCACCCAAAAGCACCAGTTCGCCAATGTACAGTGGCGGCACCCCGACATACGCCCAACCCTTCCCAAACAACGCATATCCGAGCAGTGTTACACAGAGAAAAACCAGCCACCCCTTCCGCTTTGCAGGCGCGTGGGCCGACTCCCCCAGATGTACTCTTCCTTCTTTGCCGGCCTCGGTTATCGTCGGCCCGAAGAGTTCCGAGGTACTATGGTCCCAAGCAGGCGGCATATGACTCCACAAATGCCCATACGAACCGGCCATCAGCTCTCGCGATCCACCGCTCCCACCTTGAGTCTTCTGAGCATGTCATCCACACACCGCGACGCGGTTTGCCGGACGATGAGGCGGAAGAGCCCGATGGGCGACCACGATACGTTGATCCGCTTGACGTGCACGCCAGTGCACAGATGAATCTCGTCGAGAAAGCGTTGCGCTTCGATCTTGGAATCGATTCTCTTCAGAAAGGCACGCAGGCTGGCTTCGACGAAATGCTTCTGACGCTGGCGAATTCGCGGGTTGCCCATCGATGCCCGGATGGACGCCGCAACGTCGAACAGCATGTACGCCAGATCCCGCGATGCCGGGTACCAGCTCTTCGGCGTCGAGCCGCAGCGATACGTACTCTCGGGAATGCCGGGATCGACAAACGAGAGATTCCTCCCCGAAAAATCGCAGAGGATATTGTTCAGGTCCAGGTCGCCGTAGATTTCTCCGCCCGCCGACCAGTAGCGTTCCATTGCATCGACAACGGCTTCGCCGGCGGAATGCAGTTCCTCAACCACCACATCCGCGTCGAGACACCGATTGAGAGGCCGGCCCGGAACGTAGGTCATCACCAACGCGAACGGACGCTGGCATACATACAGCGGCAGGGGGCAGTGAATGCTCCAGCCATGGAAGCGTCGACCTTTTACCGTCGCGACCAGCTGACGCAGCGACTCGACTTCATGATGGGCCGTCCTGCGTACGGCCGGCCTCTCTGTGCGATAGAGCTTCACAACTACTTCGGCATGTCCTTGCCAGATGGGGTGCCCATCCCGCGTGCGGGCGATAAACACATCTGCTTGATCGCCTCGGCCTAACCTGTCGACGATCCAGCTACCCTCGTCCTCGCATCCAATGAATTGCTCAAGGACCCGAAGAACTGCCGGATGATTCTGCCCGCCCGTTGCTAGGCCGAGCTGCTTGGCGGTCCTGTCTGCCAAATAACGGACGATCAGCCGATCCACATCGGCAATAACACGCCCCAGTGGTTGCGATGCATCGACGGTCCTGCCGTTTGACATCTGGCTGGCCAGCTGCCAGTACGCATCGCGTTGCCGTGCCGTCTCCTCGAAATCGACCTCCTGTTTTCTGGCCTGCATGACTTCCGCGGGTGCGTCCAGGACGATGACCAGATCCGGCTGGGGGATGAGCCGGCAGATCAGTCGAAGCAGCAGGGGGGGGCCGCTGTACCGATATCGTCGTGGATCGACCATCGAATCCACCAGGTGCCGGTCATGCAGTACCAATGAACAGCGGGCCAGGTCCTTTCGCGTGGTGAAGCAATAGCCGAGTGTGTGGTACACATACCAATACAGCACCGCACGGACCACCGATGACAACCACGACCGCGGCCGGGCTGCATGTGGCGTGGTATCCGTTCCCGAGCCCCGGTGCAGAATCGCTGGCGGAAAACTCCGACATACCGTCTCGAAGAACACCGGCATCAGGTCCTGACGCACTCCCCGAGCCACCGATGATTTGCCAGCCCCATCAGGCCCGAGCAGAACGACACTCACGCCGTGTGTCGGGAAGCTCCAGCGCCGAATCCGCCGAGCCAACCGTAACCACCAATTCTTCGCCACCTTCAGCGGATGCCGAACCGTTGTTCGCCACAGCAATCTGTGGCGCAGATGTCCCAGGTTCCTGCGCACCTCGTCCCAGTTCTCAGTGGAAATCGTGGCAACGATCTGGCTCGCGTTGGAATCTCCCCAAAGTCTGACGACCTGCTCCCGGCAAGCGGCCGGAGCCTGTTTATACAGACTCTCCAGGATCTGCTCATGCTCTTGATGGAGTATCCCCTTGAGGGTCCTGCGGGCAAGAGTCCAGCCAAACTCGATGTCCGGTGCGGGTATCCAGAATCCATTGTGTCGGCGCCGTGTCTCGAGGACGTCCTTGCCCGAATAGAAAATCCGATTGGCGAATTCGCAATCAGCACTGACATCCAGCCGCAGGAAACAGAGCGATCCATCCGGATTTCGCCCGGCCAGAACAATGTAGTGAGTGTCCTCGTGGATCCACTGCACCATCTGGGCGCCGATGCGGCCTCGGTTCTGATGCAGGAGCGCCGCCAGAGGCCCCGGCAACACCTCTTTCGGCATCACGCAGTCCACGTCCGAATGAATGGAATGGGGATAGTCCCTATAGCCATGAATCACGCAGTAGGGAACATTGGCCTCATCCAGCACCTGGAAAATCCGCATCATGATGAGACCGGGACCGGCAATCTGATGATCTCCCGGGGGCAATGACTCCGACAGCCACTGCGGAACTGCTGCGGCTGGTGCCTTGTCATGACTTGGCGCCTGGCTGTTGCGATCCGCCGTTTGTTCCCTTCGATAGGTTTGCCACAGCAGGATCCCCAGTGCCAAGTAGGTCGCCGTCATGCCCAGGACCGTCCCTTGAATCCCGAACGCCAGCACCATCAGCCACCCGATCGGGAATGCCACCAGGCTGGCGTAAGTCTGGCTCATGAAGACCTGACGCGTCAGTCGCGTCGCCCGCAGCGCCGCCGCGACAATCATCGTCATGTAGCTGGCAAAAGCGGAAACCGCAAAGAGTGCCAGCACCGCGCTGCTGCCGGTGTACTTGTCTCCGTAGAGCACCCACAGGATTGGCCGGGCGCAAACGGCAACCAGCAGGCAGTACCCGCCCAGAAGCGGAACCGCCAGCAGGTATGCCAGCTTCAACTGCGCGTGCAGGGCTGCCTTCCCCCCGTCGGCCAGTGTGCGGGCAAAGCGGATTGGAAGCATCGTGCAGAACACATCCGCCAGCACTCGCGACGGCCCAAAGACGGTGTGTACCGCTCGCAAAACCCCCGCGGCCGCCGTGCCCAACACCGCCGCGGCTAGGTAGATAAACAGTTGAACCGAAAGCCAATGCCCGAAGATCTCCCCGCCGGCCACCCATTTCCCAAAATGCCAGTTCTCCCGAAAAGCCAGCTTGTCGATCTGCCAGATCAGGGCGCTACGAATCTGCCACGCGCCCAAAAACGCCCCAAGGGCTGAAGTCGTCGCAATCGCCCAAAGCGCCAACGGGCCGCTCAGACAATCCATCCAGCGCATGGCGGCAATCGCGATTGCCTGTCCGCCGTAGCTGATCAGATCATTCCCCAACGCCGCTTTCACACGCCCCTCGGTGTAAAGGACCCGGCGAGCGAACTCCTGGAGTTGCCATCCGACGATGGCAGGGGCCAATGCCAGCAGCAGCGTTGCTCCGTCCCATCCCACGAGCCAGGCCACGGTAAACGCCGCCAGCGACAGTATTGCGCCCGCCAGGGCCAACAGAAGCTGGCTCAACGCCGTTGCACTCGTATACCGGGCATAATCCTCACCCCGGCGGGTGGCGCCGAGAATGTTGTGGGGCTGGGTAACCAACCCCGCCTGGAGACTGTTGACAAACAGCAACGCCGAATAAACCAGCGTGAAACTGCCAAGCGATGCTGGGCTGAATCCCCGGGCCAACAGAATAATCGTCACGAAGTTCGTTGCCGAGATCACCATCTGGTCAACGACCGCCCAAGGGGTCCTGCCCAGTACGGCGAGTATCGATGCTCGCCCTGTCGTAGTGCGTACCGGCGCCGTGAAGGCAACGGTCATTGCTTCCTCGCTTCCTCAAGCCCGGCCGATTCGCTCCGCATACGCGATGCTCGCTTCAGATTGCCAAGATTCAGTGGCCGAGCACCAGACGCCGTAGAACCAGCAACGCGAACAGCGTGTTGGTCAGTAGATACCGCTGCCACAGCCGTCCTGGCTCCTGCGCCAATCGAAACAACCATTCCAGGCCCGAACGCTGCATCCATCGCGGGGCCATACGCTTGGCCCCTGCATGAAAATCGAACGCCGCCCCCACACACACCTGCACCGCTCGAATCTGGCCGCGCATCTCGTATGCAAAGAAGTCCTGTTTCGGCAAGCCCAACCCCACAAAAACCAGCCCAGCTCCGCTGTCGTTGATCCTTCGAATAACCGCCTGTTTCTCCTCGGCATCCAGCGGCCGAAAAGGCGGCGACTCCCAACCCGCGATCCTCAGCGTCGGGAATAGGTCCCGCAGCCGCTCCTTGAGGCGGTCAATAACCGCTTGTGAGCTTCCGTAGAGATACACACCAACCCCGGCGTCGGCCGCACGCCGACAAAGCCGCAACATCAGTTCCGGGCCATAGACGCGGTCCGCCAATTCCGTGCCGTTGAATCGATTCAGTGCCCATCGTACCGGCTGGCCATCCGGGGCGACGATATCAAACGAGTTCACCCGGGTGCGGTAGGCTGGATCCAGTACCGCCGTGATCACCCCATGCACCGGCAGGTGCGTGACCACGGTGCTGACCCGTTGACTGGCGGCTTGGAGGATCAACTCCTCCGCCGTAGCGTAATCCGTCTGGCTGACTTGCACGCCGAACAGATTGTGCTTCGGTGGCCAATGGATCTCGTTTTGTACCGTTGACATGAGCGGCTCCGCCGTTCCGGCCTCAATGCGCGCCTCTTCTCAGGAGCACCGCAGGGATCGTCAGTAGCAGCAGCTTCAGATCGTGCAGCAACGTCCGCCGGCCCAGGTACTCCATGTCCATGCGCATCCATTCGTCAAACGTGACCCGCGAACGCCCGCGAACCTGCCAGATGCATGTGAGCCCCGGCGTTACGTCCAGCCGTCGGCGATGCCATTGCGCGCAGGCATCGGATTCCGCCAGCGGC
>JBLNDH010000549.1:0-15609 GCA_050261455.1 Bacillota bacterium | reverse complement strand
AACCCGACGCTGGTGCGGCCGAAATTGAGGTATTTCGTCGCCTGATTGTTATCAATGGCAGCCGTTGCCGGTTCGGCGGCGGGGTGTTGGCCCGCACCGCTGCCAACGGTAGCCAGGTGATTGGCGGTGCCCATGGCGGTGTTGCTTATGGCAACGATCGGATCGCCGGGCGCCGTTACGTCCATAAGCAAGGACGCATTAGCGACCGAGCCGAGAAAACACACAACACAAACCGAGGCAAAACAAACCGACTTTCGGCGCAAAGTTGATGTGACGCCCATAGGTTTAGCCCTTCGAAATGTTAGATTCATTCTAACCCGCTTCTCAGAAAATGCCAAGAAATAACGGCGAATTATGAGAAGCACGGTCTCCAGCTATTACGGCCGCATCGATTTGCTAGGATTCTCTCCGGCGGCAATACATCGACCGGGTTAAAGCAACAGTCTGAATAAACCCCCGGCGATCACGCCGGGAGCTTGGAATCCCTGAGGGTTCGCAACCATCAGGCCCGCCGGCGAATCAGAAGGCCCAGGGCGCCCAACCCGATCAACGCGATGCTGGCCGGCTCAGGGACCGCCACGATCTGCAAGCCATTCATGCAGGCGCGGAAAGTCTGTTCTTCGCTCCGCAGCACAAAGCTATCCGCCGTCAGATCGGTAAAGACCATGTAGTTCCCGGCCGCGGCGGCCGCGAGCGAGTCGGCCGACAGGGGAACCTGGGTAAACGTGCCGGAGAAGTTCGCGGTATCGCTGAGGAACACATGGGACGTCAGATCGGCACCCAATGCCTGCGGCGGATCGTTGGTATCGGCAACACTTTGCAGCCAATACTCGCTCTTGCGCCCCTCGGTCGCATCGCCATCGGAATAGACGATGACCTTGTAGCTGGTGGCACCCTGCGCAGCCAGCCACTGGCCCAGCCCCTTGATATACACTTCCGGCTTGTTGGCATTCGACCAGAACTGGTAGGGACTGGCGTTGTTGTTGGCCGCTCCAGTAGCATCGATATAGCCATTCATCAGCTTGCCATTCGGCGTACCCGTGTTGGCGCCGCTGTTCCAGGTGTTGGCGGAATCCCACGTGGCGGACACGCCACTGGCGGCGCCGGAACTGGCCTTGAGGGCGATGCTCTGCCCCCATCTTCCCAGGTTGTTCCAATTTGCCTGCTCATGGCCGGGAGCACCCGCCACCTCGCCTGCGGCCAAGGAGGCCGCTTGGCCATCTTGAACACCGCCGTCGCTGGTATTCACGAAGTTGATACCGATCGACAATCCCGCCGATGCCGTACTCGTTCCGAGCCCGGCCAACAGCCCGAAGGTACATAGCCTGGCAACCAGACGATTCATGCCATCCTCTCCTCTCCCACTCAAGATGTGAAAAACGCCTCGTCAGGATCCACGCCGGCGCGAACCCGCAGGCTCGCAGCACGAATTCATGGGAACCTCAAAATCGCTCGACCAAGCCTGATGTGATCTTGGCCGCCATGTGCCGCGCCCAATCAAAAGTTAACGCAGCCGATCGACTTCCGGCAGCCCATCCAACAACCCAAAAGAGCCTATTATGTGCGGCAGCGTCGATGTGAATTCCAATGACCTGTTCGTACTGCCCGTCAACTACAGATATACCCGCCAAATTGGACCGCGCCAATTATTTTCGGAGTTTTGCGCGCTTCATTGGTATTCAAGTACCCGCGGCCGCAAACTCAGCCCGGGCGACCCCAGCCGAACCAGAAAGCACGCTCTCGCCAAGGCCTTACGCGTGGTCGCAGCCAGCCATTTGCATATCGCGCATCACGCGATGCCCAATTCCCTGGCCTTGAGCGCTGCTTGCGTGCGATCGGAGACCCCGAGTTTGCCGAGGATATTGGTCATGTGATTCTTTACCGTGCCCTCGGTGATGTAGAGCGACGCGGCAATCTGCTTATTGCTCTTGCCACAAGCCAACTGCTGCAAGACCTCCAGTTCCCGGTCCGACAGCGTATTGATCAACCCGCGACCCGCCGCCTGCGAGCTGGAGAGCCGGCTGAACTCCGCCACCACCTTGGTGGCGATGGATGGCTGCAGAAAGGACTCCCCCCGTGAGGCCAGGCGAATGGCTTCCAGGAGCTTTTCCTGAGGCGCATCCTTCAGCAAATACCCGACCGCCCCGGCTCGCAAGGCGTCGAACACATCCTCGTCATCATCGAAGGTAGTGAGCACGATGACCTGGCAGCGCAGATCCTGGGCGCGGATGCGCCGCGTGGCCTCCACGCCGCCCAGGATCGGCATCCGCAGGTCCATCAGCGTGACCTCGGGCTTGAGGGCCTTGACCTGCCTCACGGCCGCCTCGCCATCGGCCGCTTCACCAACCACTTCGACCTCTGGATGTACGGACAGCAGCGTACGCAGCCCTTCTCGGAACAGCGCCTGGTCATCGGCCAGGAGGACGCGAATCGGCTTCATCCCGGAACCTCCACCTCCAACACAAATCCGTTACCCGGCGTCGTCTGCACGCGGACCTGGCCGCCGAGCAGTTGGGCCCGCTCCCGCAACCCGAGCAAGCCAAATCCACAGGTTGTGTCGCTCGCGCCCACGCCCTGATCGCTCACGACTAGTCGCACCACCTTGTCCTTCTGGAAATCCAGAAGCACGCGGGCGCTATTGGCCTGGGAGTGCTTGCGGCAGTTGGTGAGCCCTTCCTGGGCCGCGCGATAGAACGTCAGTTCCACCTGCGGCGACAGGGCCCTGGCTTGGCCAAGCACCCCGACCTCCGTTGCCAAACCGGCCGCCTGATTCTCAGACGCCAGCTGGCCGATCGCATCGACCAGTGGCCGATTGTGCAGCGGCGAGACACGCAGGGCCGCGACGGATCGGCGAATGTCCTGCAAACCCGCCTGGGCAACCTTCTGGGCTTTGCCCAGCGCCTCCAGGGCGTACGCCGGATCACGGTCGAAGGTCGTACGCGCCGCTTCCAGTTGGACATGAACCACGGTCAGGCAATGGCCAACGCTGTCGTGAATCTCGCGGGCCACGCGGTTGCGCTCGCGCGTGGCGGCCAGTTCCTCGGCCTGCAGGGCATATTCGCGCAGCTTGCCGTTGGCTTCACTGAGCTCGGTGGCCAGTCGCTCCACCTCGCCCCGTGCCTTTTCGGCGCTGACGGTAATCTGGGTGAATGCCAGCGTGAACAGCACCGCCATTCCAAATCCGAGCAGAGCCAAGGGAACATAAGTCTCCCCGTGCCACCAAGCGACATTGAAGGTATGCAATGCGACGCTCAGAACCGAGACGGTGGCGATCCCGGGCCAGTGAAAGAACATGATGCTCTGCCCGATGGGAGGAAGGAGCACCAACCACAGCAGGCCCACGATGCGTGAAGGACCCGCAAGCCAGACGATGACTTCCGCCAGGATAAACTGCACCACCAAATGAATGATAGGACGAAGTCGCCCCGGACGAGGCCAAGGAGGCGGCGATGATGCTCCATGATGCCACAGCGCGAACCGAACCGCGTCTTGGGAGCCGTGATGGGTCCAGATCACATAGGTCATGCCCGCCAACACCAGCGACACAAGCCGCAGCCAGGATAGCTTGTGAGCCCCGTTGAGCAACGCACTGGCGATCGCGACGGCGACCATCGCCACCATGGCCAACTGCGCCCCGCGAACGGCGACGGTCTTGCTGCGGTGCGATTCGGAGTCGGAGTCCTTCGCCGTCAAGGACGGCCACAGGACGGCCCAACCATTCCGCGTGGCCTTCCACAGCAACCCCACACGGGCAGACGACTTCATCGGCATGCGGGGATTCTAACTCCCGTAGCGGCGATGTCATGTGACAAAGGTCATGCTGGCGGCGGGCCCGGCAGGTCATGGGCAAAACATGACCTTTGGCATGACCTGCGCCACATCACAGTGAACCGAGCCAACGTTACACTACTAACCAGGACGTCGATTCCAGAGAGGAAAAGACATGCACACAGGACGTAATGCATTTACGCTCGTTGAGTTGCTGGTCGTCATTGGCATCATCGCCATCCTGATGGGCATCCTGCTGCCGATGATGTCCAAGGTTCGAGGCCAGGCCGATCGCACCACCTGCCAAGCGCAACTGCGAGATGTCGGTGCGGCCTTCACCATGTACATGACGGATTCCAAAGGAGTGTTGCCGGCGGTGAACACCATGCCATCGGTGAAGCCGCCGACGAAGGACGCTCCTTCGTTGGTGGAAGTTCTGCGGCCGTACATCAAATCGGCCACCAAGGTCTTCCGCTGCCCGTCCGATCAAATTACCAAGGTCACGGAGAACGCCCCCACCGGCTTTGAGACCTATTTTGAACGAGAAGGCTCAAGCTACCAATACAATCCCTTCGTGGCGTTGCTGGCCGGCACCCGTACCACTAATAAATCCCCCTACAGCCTGGGACATCCGGAGCTGGTCACGGTCATCGATGAGTACGAACCTTTCCATGGCAAGGCGGAGGCACGTGGATCGATGAACCACCTGTTTGCCGACGGGCACGTCGGGACTATGGAGAAGTAGAAAGCAACCTGAGAAGGAAAGAATCATGGCTACACCTCAAGCAATTCCAACCGCCAACGCCTCCGGATCGCGCAGGAGGCCGACGCCCGTCCTGATCATTGCCGCAACCGCGACGGTAGGAGTGCTGATCGTCCTGGCGCTGGTATGCTGGAAACCCTTGGGCCACCGGCCGCCTTCACCCGCGGGGGATCCGGTGGCGATCGCCAAATTCACCGCCACCCCCGATTTCGCCCAGATGTCCTTGGAACAGAAGGCACAGTACCTGCAGGCCTTACGGGCCCATATGCCAGCGCTGGTGGCGGCAGCCCGGAGCGGTAAGCTCACGCGGGAAGAACAAATCTCGGCCGTGCGCAATGGGGTCAAGGCCGGTGCCCAAGTCGAGATGCGCAACTACTTTGCCTTGCCCCCGGGACCCGCACGGCAGGCGCACCTCGACAAGCTGATCGATGAGCAGGAGATGCTGCGAGGGTTGGCCGCTCAGGCCCGCAAAGACGGGCCATTGCAGTTCAGCAGCGGCGTGGAACTGAAGCAATTCACGGAGGCGCTGCCTCCGGGCGATCGCGTCCAAATGGCACAATTCGGCTTTGACTTGTTCAAGCGAAGACGGGAACGGGGACTGCCCCTGTGGCCCTACAGCAACTCCGACCGATAGGTAAGCAGATCCAAACCCATGATCCGCAGCGGTTTCCAACGGCTTCCCCCTGGCGTCTATCTTTCCCATCCGATATCCATATTTGTATGCACACAACCTTTGCCGCCTTGGTCAAGAAAGCACGCAGCTACCGTCGCTTCAACGAATCCGATCCAATCCCGCCCCAGCGGGTTCGAGAGTTGGTGGACCTGGTGCGGTTCGTCCCCTCGGCGGCCAATCAGCAGCCCTTGCGCTATCGCATCGTCGTCGAGGCCGGCGAGCGTCAACAGCTCTTCCGCCATCTGAAGTGGGCCGCCGCCCTCAAGGACTGGGGCGGCCCCGTCGAAAGCCAGCGCCCCACCGCGTACATCGTTATCTGCGCTCCGATCGGTAAGAACCCCGCCACCGATGTGGGTATCGCAGCACAGACCATCCAGTTGGCCGCCACCGAATCTGGTTATGCCGCCTGCATGCTTGGCGCCATCGATCGCCCGGGGATCCACGCCGCATTCGCTCTCCCCAAGGATCTGGAAGTGCAACTGGTCATCGCTCTGGGCCGGCCCGGCGAGACGATTGTTCTGGAGGACCTCGCCCCCGGCGAAACCCGCGCCTACTGGCGCACCCCCGACCAGGTCCATCACGTCCCCAACGCACGCTGGAAGAAGTGCTGCTCTGACGCAAAAGGAGGCTCAACCGACGCCATTCCTGTGAATCGGTAACAGCTCTCAGTCGGTGCCTCCCCCGAGGGACTCGGCCTGATGCACCCAATCCCGCTGTCGAGCCAAGAACCGTTCGGCGCTCTTGCGATCGGCGAAATATGCCCGCCCGTTGAACCGATCGATGATCAGCACCTCCGAGCCGCTCCCCTCGCTGCTGCCCAGATCCACCCCGTATCGCCTGGCCAGGGGAACCACCTGATCCATGAAATAGGCCCAGGCCCCCGTTCCAAAGCCATAAGACCAGCTGTCCTTCCAGAGGACCTCTTCGCCCCGGGGCTCGTAGTAGAACAGCACAAACCGCGCCTGGCCAAAATAGCCGAGCTTCCGCTCCACCCCGGGAAGCATCGGCTCTGAAAGCGCGATGAAATCTCCTGGCAAATCTGAAACGGCCGGAACAATCTGAGGCTCACCGTGCAGGGGGATAGATGGCAGGGTCATGTTGGAGCAACCTTCCTTGGTATTGCATGAGAAACCGATTTCGTGATCACCCAAGAACCACTGGCGAGGGGAGCCACCGCACGCTGGACCAAGCTGCGACCTGGCCAGAAAGCCCCCCGGCGATGGACGCCGGGGGGCTTTCGGCCATTGTTTAGCGATGGGGCCTCATCGGGAACATCCACTCCCCGACAATGCAAAGCGACTCCCATCCCGGCCAGATGTTCAGGCTGATTGATAGGGAATCTAGCCGCCTCCGAACAAGCTGGCAGCGCCCAAAATTCGGCTGCCAAGCCCTCCCGACTTCTTCCTGGTTGGGACAGCCTAGCTGCAGTATTCCCACCCCCTCCCAGACGTCCCTGGCACGCCCTCATTCTCGGCGGCATCGGATTTGACGCCAAAGGTCGTGGTATTCCGAGATTAGGAAGCAGCCTGAAGCAGCTTTGCTGAGGGAGGTTCTCATGTCCGACCCGATTCCCGGCTACGTCTATGGCACTCCTGAGGTCGCCCATTCCCCTTTGAGCGATGAGGAATTCGATCTGCTGAAACAGTCGGTAATGTTCAATGATGAGGACGAGCGTTATCTGCGGATGGCCGGCCAGGTCCTGGATGACCAGATCGAGGATATCCTGGACCTCTGGTACGAGTTCATCGCCACGCATCCACACCTGCTCAGGTACTTCAGCGGCCCGGACGGCAGTCCCGACCCAAACTACCTCAGCGCCGTTCGCCAGCGGTTTGGCCAATGGATTCGGGACACCTGCTCAGCCCACTACGGCCGAGCCTGGCTGGATTATCAGCAGGAGATCGCTCTGCGGCACACGCCCGACAAGAAGGGCTTGACCGATCACGTTCAATCCTGGACCGAGTTCGTGCCGCTACGATATGTCATCGCCTTCATCTACCCGATCACAGCCACGATCCGCCAGTTCCTGGCCAAGAAAGGCCACAGCCCTGTCGAAGTGGACCGCATGTACCACGCCTGGTTCAAGTCCGTGACCATGCAGGTGGCCCTTTGGAGCCAGCCGTATATGAAGGAAGGGTTGTACTGAAGGGGGCATGTGTGCGTCCAGCAGAGCGTTTGGGGTCCGTTCCACGCGGGCCAATGGGAACGCCACTTTCTCAAATCAGCGCCATACTCAGGAATGGACGATCCTGCCTGAACTGCAGGGGGCGAATATGCCGTTGCCGGCGTATGCGACGATCAAGGCACCCCAGTTGGCGCCTTCGACCGACAACACCCGCTTGGCCACACCTTTGACGAGGGTTGCAGTGGCCACGACACGGCTACCCAAGAGAAACTTGACCGCCCCGCTGGGGACAGGCAGGCCGGCGCCCGACGACAACGTCACGGCAAAGGACAGATTCCGCCACCAATGCCAATCACCGGCGGGCCAATTGGCATCGACCGTAATCTTGGTTGCCACCTTGGAATAGTTCACATAGGTCAGATTCTCGTGAACGAGGGTTGCACCGCTGGTGTTTGTAATCGAACGCCCACGGATGCGGAGCCATCGGTTGTTGGCATTGTAGTTCAGCGTGGACGTGGTGCCGACGGCTGCACGGACCCGGGTGGGAACGGTATCGGCCACGGCGTTGAAGGTATCGTTTCCCCCATTGCCGAGCACGGCAACGCTGTCGACGCCGGTGCCGCCCGATGAATAGCGAACCCTTCCCCTCGCGGAAATCAATCCGTGGCGCACCGTGAACCGTTCGGCCGCGGACCCACCGATCGCCTGGAGACGGTCGCCCTTGGAGGCCCCGCTGTCGTTGATTACGGTTTGTCCTCGGCTGGCGACATCAATGTCGTAGAGATCATCCCCGCCGCTGCCATCGAGCGTATCCTGTCCATTCCAGGAGCGGACCGTGAAACGGTTGATCGAAGGCCCGCCTTTCAGTGTTGCCAGTTCGATCCCGGCCAGGGCAACCGTTCCGCCCGACTGGATTGTCAACGAATCATCCGCAAGGGCGAAATCGGAATCGCGGGTGGCGATCACGGCATCATTCCCGTCGCCGCCGGCCAGGGTCGCAGACCCAGTCCAGCCCGAGACGGTGAATCGGTTGTTGGCAACACCCCCCGTAAGCACCGCGTTCTCGATACTCGACAAGGCAGCCGTCCCGCCGGTGCTGATCGTCAATCGCTCGTCAGCCAAGACGAAATCGGCATCGCGGCTGGCAATCACCGTGTCGCTCCCCTCGCCGCCGGCCAAGGTCGCAACCCCGGTCCAGCCCGAGATCGTAAACTGGTTGGCCGCAGCGCCACCGGTAAGGACAGCGTTCTCGATGCTGGACAGAATGAAGACGCCACCGCCGCTGATCGTCAGGCGGTCGTTGGCCAGGAGGAAATCGGCATCGCCGCTGGCGACCACGGTATCACTTCCGCCAGCACCCGCCAGCGTCGCAGCCCCGGTCCAGTCGGAGACAGTGAACTGATTGGCCTGATCCCCGCCGGTGAGGATCGCGTTCTCAATCCCCGAAAGCGTAGAGGTCCCGCCGGTGCTGATCGTCAACTGCTCATCGGCCAGGAGGAAATTGGCGTTGCGGGTGGCCACGAGGGTATCGTTGCCGTCGCAGCCCGCCAGCGTCGCAGCCCCGGTCCAGTCCGAAGTGGTGAACTGGTTGTCGGCAGCACCACCCGTCAGAATCGCATTCTCGACGCCCGGCAACATGAACGTCCCACCGCTGCTGATCACCAACTGCCCATCGCCCAAGGTGAAATCCGCATCCCGAGTGGCAACGACGCTATCGCTTCCGTTGCCGCCGTCCAAGGTGGCAGCCCCGGTCCAGTCCGAGATGGTGAACTGGTTGTCCTCCACGTCGCCGGCAAGGACCGCGTTCTCAATACTCGAGAGGGCGGAGATGCCGCCGGTGCTGATCGTCAACTGCGCGTCAGCCAGGAGGAAGTCGGCATCCCGGGCCGCGACCACCGTATCGCTTCCGTCGCCGCCGGTCAGGCTTGTCGTTCCAGTCCACTCGGAAACAAGGAAGCAGTTGTCGGCAGCACCACCCGTCAGAATCGCGTTCTCGATCCCCGACAAGGCGGACCTTCCACCACTACTGATCGTTAACCGCACATCGGCCAGTACAAAGTCCGCGTCGCGGGCCGCGACTACCGTGTCACTTCCGTCGCCACCGGCCAAAGTGGCAGCGCCCGTCCAGCCCGAGAGAGTGAATTGGTTATCCGAGGCACCGCCCGTGAGGTTGGCGTTCCTGATGCCGGAGAGGATGGACGTGCCGCCGGTGCTGATCGTCAGTTCTTCGTCCGCCAGGACGATGTCGGCATCGCGGCTGGCGACCACGGTGTCGTTCCCGCCCGCACCCGTCAGGGTTGCGGTTCCGGTCCAGTCGGAGACCGTGAATTCGTTGTCCGAGGCGCCGCCGGTAAGGATGGCATTCTCGATTCTCGATAGGGCGGAGGTGCCGCCGGTGTTGAGGATCAATTGAAAATCGGCCAAGACGATGTCGGCATCGCGGGTGGCGATCACGGTATCGCTTCCGTCGCCACCATCCAGGGTCGCCAACCCGGTCCAGCCGGAGACGGTGAATCGGTTGTCGCCCTTGCCGCCGGCCAAAACCGCATTCTCAAAACCACTCAGGCTGAAGTCTCCGATCGTGCTGGCGGAGAAGCCGGTATCACTAAGGGTGAAATCCGCGTCGTCCGAGCTGGCCAGCGTATCGTCGCCGCTGCCGCCGCAGAGATTGTCGAAACCGGTGAAGCTGGCCTGGTAATTGTTGATATCGCCGGTCCCTGCGGCAATGACATTCCAGGTGTTGGCTTGGTCTTTTCCGGTAAGGGTATTGTCGCCCGAACCAGCGGCAAAGTTGCGGACGCGGGTGAACGTGCCGTTGATCCGGCTGGCCTTGGCAGTCTGCAGATTGACGCTGACATCGCTGAAAATGGCGCCGTAATCGAGAGTATCCCCAAGGAGGTTTTCTCCGCCACCATCGATATTGCCGCTGATCGAACCCTCCTGGGCAAAGCAGATCCGGTCGTCATCCGGGCCACCGGTGATGTTCTCGAGGCTGCTGAAAAGGATACCTTCGGCCTGGATCGTGTCGGCGGCGGTAACGTTGAAGGTGTTGGCGTAGTTGGCCCCCACGAGCGTGTCGGAGCCGGCCGAACCGGTGATCGTTTCGGCGTTGCTGAACGCGTCGCTGGGTGTCATGGCCATCGTCTGAAGGTTGATGGTAACCGGGACAGTCCGGCGGGACAGATCGATCAGGTCGTTGCCGCCGCCTGCATCCAGGCCCTTAAGGTGCGCCGTGTCGTCGGAGAAAAGGAAGGTGTCGTCAGCATTGCCGGAGACGATATTCTCGATCGACTGGAAGTTCAGAACGATCGGAGTACTGGCCGTGGGAACGCGGACGCTGCCCACGCCATCGCCGCTGACGGTCCACGGCAGAACGCGATCCGAACCGGCCAGACTGAGTGTGTCATCACCGGCCCCGTCGCTGGCCAGGTGAAAGGCAAAGGAATCGAGGCTGGTGCCGGCGGTCAGGGTTTGGAACCCCGCGAAGTACACCGGGGTCAATCCCTGGAGGCTGCCGGCGTTGTCGCCGGTGAGAGTCCAGAGATTGGAGATATCGACGGCGACCAGCGAGTTGTCGGCGCCGCGGCCGGCCACGAACTGCTCGAAATTCGCGACATAGCCCCCAATGGCGGTGGTGGTTACCTGGGTCCGTGTCAGGAACTTCAGCGTGACATTGCTGTTCCACTCGTCGCCTTCCCAGCCGTACACCAGGCAATCGTTGCCGCCGGCGCCCTCGATGTAGCCGTCGAGGGACCCACCGGGATGGATGATAAACAGGTCGCGGCCGGCGGAGCCGACGATGTTCTGGGTGTTGCTAAAGCTGGTGGTAACGCCATTGGCGGTGCGGGTGCCGCTGTTACGCCCGGTGATTTCCCAAACCGTGTCGTAATTGGCCTGATCCAATCCCTGGTAGGCGGCCGCGGGCGCATTGGCGGGCTGCAGAGGCATGACCAAGGCCGGGGCTTCGCTGAGCAACATATTGGGCTCCCTGTAAACCGGTGAATTGTCGATCCTGTTGTTGTCCCCTTTGCCGTCGATGGCTCCGGAGAGCGTTCCGCCGGCGCCATCGGGCGAGTGCAGGAAACCCTCGCCATAACTGCCGCTGATGGGAATCGGCCAGAGATAGAAAATGTCCTCGTCGGTGCCGCCGGAGAAGTTCTGCACGTTCTGGAAAGCGGTGCGTTCATTAACGCTGCCGCTGTTGACGCCCGTGATATCGATGATGTTGTACTTGTACACCGTCGTGAGCTTGTAGTCGCTCAGATCGATGCGGTTCTGCTCGCCCTGGCCGCCGTCGAACAACCCGCAAAGGTAGGCATCGTCGTTGAAGACCAGGTAATCGCGCGCACTGCCGCCGGTGATATTCTCGATGTTGCGGTACTGCGGATTGGCATAGGCCGAGTAGATGCGCCCGGCGTTGAGCTCCGTCACCTGGAACCGCTGCGTGGTGGAGCAGGCGCTGAAGTCGAGCAGATCGCCCGCGACTTGCTGGGCATAGCTGGCCTGTGCATCCTGCTCGGCCCCCACGCCGCCATCGATCATCTGACTGAGGTAAGCCCCATTCTGGAACGCGAACGTGTCCTTGCAGGTGTTGCCCACCAGGTGCTCAAAGGACTGGAAGCGGAATTCGCCGTTGTAGTCGCCCTGGTCGCCGCCGGTGATCGTCCAGGTGTTGTCCTGGTCGCGCGAGAGAATGGTGTCATTGTCGCCGCTCCCGATGATCAGCTCGGGGACGGTATTCATGAGCAGGCTGTCGTTGCCCAGGGACGTAATCCGCTGCGTGTTGGGATCCAGCGTCAGCGCTGAGGTGCTCGACGAGAAATCGGCCGTGTCCTCCCCATTCAGATCGCTCAACGTGTCACAGCCGAAGCCATCCCCAAACGCGTAGAGATCCCCGCCTTCGCCGCCATCGAGGGTGTCGTCGCCGCTTCCGCCGCCAAGGGTATCGTTGCCCCCGCCGCCAACCAGTGAATCGTTGCCCTCGCCGCCGGACAACGAGTCATGGCCGGCCCCGCCGAGAAGCGTGTCGTTGCCGGCTCCGCCGTCGGCCGTTGCCGTGCCCGTGCCGCGGTACTCGAAATAGTCATTTCCGCCATTGCCCTCGAAGGCCACCTTGGCCTGAACGCCATCCCCGATGACGACGTGATCGGAGCCCTCCCCGCCATGGATCACGAGGGTGGTGCCGGGACTGATGGAGTAGCTCTGCGATTGGCCGTTCACGGTAACGGTGATGGTCTGTCCGCCGCCGGCGGTTATGCTGATCGTCTCACCGGCATCGCCGTTCCTCTCGCCGTGCAACCGATCGGCGGCATATTGGCCCGCGTTGATGATCAACTGCCCGCTCTCGCCCGGTGTCGCCAGAATGGGCGTGGAAGAGGCACTGTAGTGTTCCTCGATAAGCGTGGTACTGGCCAGGGTGCCGCTCTTTTTGACCGAGAACGGCCCAAACCCGATTTTGACGTACCAGTCGATCTGCGCTTTGATGATCGCGTCGATGTCGAAGATGTGCTCGATACCCTGCAGGGCGTTGCCGACCAGTTCGCCCATGCGGACTTTGCCATCGTCGTTGGGGTCATTGAGCAGGAAATCCACCTGCCCCACGATGCCGCCGCGTACGCCGCCCGACGCGATGCCCAGGTTGAGTTCTGCGCCGGCGAAGAGGCCGGCGTTGACCGTGACCTGGGGCATGATGGCGCCGGTGCCGTCCGCGTTCACCCGATCGGAGATGAAGAAACCGTCCAGAAGGTATGCCCAATTGCCCGTCTGCCGGACCTTCCGGATGCCGAAGGTGTCGTAGCCGAAGCCCAGATGGATTCTCGCCGACACTTCGCCCGCCAGCGTCATCATCAGCGGGCCGAAAATCGGGAACGACTGGGAATAGCTGGCGTTGAAGTTCAGCTCCGGCACGTCGAAGCTGACCAGCGTGATGTCCCGCCCCATCAACAGCTTGAAGATATTGGCCGGCTGGAGGATGTTCAGGTGGAACCCGACGTTCCCCGTGGACATCTGGTGCATGATGGACTTGGTGCTCGCACTGGCCGACGACGCATCCAGGTTGGTCAGGAAGTCAGCCGCCTCAGTCGTATCGATGGAGGTCTCAGACGAACCGGCGCCACCGACCCGGAAGCTGCCCATGTCGATCCACGTCTCGGAGCCATCCGCTGCCGCGAGCGCCGCCACCGTGTCGCTAATCCATATCACGGTGTTGACGAACCCGACATACTTGCTGGCCGGGTCAAACGCGCCGGCCACTTGCAGCAGCGACATATCGATCACCGGCAGCTTCTGGTTCAGCAGATTGATGACCGGCCGCACCGGATCGATGATCTCGTTGACCTTGGTGAACACCGGCTTGAGATAGCCGCTGATCGTGCTGCCCAGGTCCAAACAGACATGGTCGAACGAGACATTCAGCCCGGTGTTGGTGGCCGGCTCGCCGAACGTCTTGCCTATGGCCCAACTCAGGTCCAGCGTGGTCTTCAGCCGCGGAAAGGCCGTGGACCCGGCGATGCTGAAGAGGGTCTGCAACCTGGCGTCGAGCGTCCCCGCAAAGCCCGCCGAGATGACGGAACTGATGCTGGTGCTGCGCAAGCTGCTCAGCGACAACGTGCCGTCGCCGCTCAGGTCATTGAAATGCACGTTGAATGAGCCGTTGAGCAGCGAGTGGCCATAATCGATGTTGCCCGAATCATCGACGGGCGTCACATCGGCATTCAGGAAGAACAACTCGCCATGGAGCGTCTGCGGCATGGTGACATCGGCGCTGACGGTCAGGTCATGTTCATCGCCAGCGAGCATATACAGGCCCTGATTGACGCTGACGCCGAAACCGAAATCCCAGTTCCAGCCCATGGCGAGGTTGACCGCGCCATTTAACGCCAGCGGCACCCCCTCGATGCCCAGGTCAAAGGGCAGCGACGCGTTCAGCAGCGTCTGCCCCAGGTGCATGTCGTACTCGATGAACTGGTAGTTGGGCGTGTCGATGACCATCTGGACATCGCCCAGGTCCACGCCGTCCCCGTCGCGGTCCTGAAGGATGCCCAAGCCGCCGGGGCCGAACGCGGTGTAAAGGGCCTGGCGGATGAGCTCCGGCGGGCTCTGGCCATCCAGAGCGAGGTTGAGTGTCTGTCGAAGCTCGCCCAGCAGCCCATTCCCCATGTCGCCGATGAACCGGATTCCGCTGACCAGGCTGTCCCCCACCAACGGCAGGTGGGCGCTGCTGACGACGCTGGAGAGCGTTGACTGCGCCAGGTTGAATGTCGAACTCAGGCCATCGATCACCACCGACGGGTTGGCCAGGATCTGGATGATGTTCACGCCACCAAACAGGCTGTTGAAGCTCGGCGCGGTGATGGTGACCGAGCCAGGTATACCCTGGGCGAAGCTCTTCAGGCTCGCCAGCCCTACCTGGATCTGCCCCAGCGACACCGATTCCGTCGGGAAATAGACCGGCAGGGAGAAACCCGCAGCGGCACTGACGTCGCTGCCCAAGTCCGCCAGGATCGGGGCGCTGGCATCGTCAAAGTAGTGGCGGTCGCCGCCCTCGTGATGGGCCAGACCGACGGTGAACGTGGCCGGCGCGGCCGTACTGGCCTGACCGTCGGCATCGAGCACCGCCCAGCCATCCCGAACGAAAATGCCCAAGGCGCCAATGGAGGCGCTGAAACTCAGGTCCTGTGCCGCCGCTCGAAGCGAAAGGGTCAGATTCGAGCTGTCATAGACGAACGGCCGCGGCGAATCGGGGTTGCTCAGATCCAGGCCCAGGTCCAGTTGCAGGCTGCCGCCGACCGACAGGCCCAGTTGCGCTGCGCCCGACACATCGACCAGTTGGGTCAGCGCGCTGAAGCCGCTGGTATCGCCGCCCGCAAGCGCGATCAGCGTGCTCAGGTCCAGGCTGAATGGAATGGTCCAATCCTTTTCCAAGCCATAGGTGAGCGAGAACTTGAGGTTGTGCCCATCGATGCCCAGGCTCACCTGGGCATCGGCCCCGAAGATCCCGCCCAGGCTCCCGCTGAACACCTGCAACGAACCGCCGGAATCGGCCACCGCTCGCATTTGTTCCAGCTTGGCCGCCAAGTCGGCCGCGAGCCCCAAAGTTTCGGCGGCATTGCGGTTGATCAGCGGCAATTTGAACTTCAGGAAGTCCGCCTGCCCGGTGTTGGAGATAAAGTCAACCCCCTTGCTCATCAGGTTCAGCACCTGCGAGAGGGACATACTTCTCAAGTCCGTCAGGCTGTTCAGGTCCGAATAGGCCACGGTCACGACCGTGGGCTGGGCGAT